>JAUYUA010000088.1 GCA_030694935.1 Lutibacter sp.
AAAATATGAACAAAAAACTACTTTAGCCAACACCTCATAAAATTTATGCTTACATTTGAACTAGCAGAAACCGACAAACATTCAATAAAAATATTGCTACGGCGGAAAAATCTCCGATTTTTACGTCGCACAAATCTTATAAAAACTCGTTGCTTAAAATAGCGAAATTTCGTTTCGGCGGAGAAATAGTTCTTTAAAATATTAATTAAGTTTCCTGACAAATTCCTAACTGACTTCCACTCTATCGGTTTGAAAATTGAATCGGTCAGATTTTAAATAAAATAAAAAATTGCAATAAAAATGAAAATCAATAAATTAAAATTCAACACAAAGACAATAAAGCGAGCCTCGATAATTGCTTTTAGTATTACATTAATTGGATTCTTTTTTCTAGTTAAGAAACATTTAATTATTTCGAATAACCCGATTGCTATAACAATTCAAATTAGCTCTGTTATATTTATGATTTGGGCAAGAATTACTTTTGGTATGAGAAGCTTTCACGCAGGTGCAAATTCGACAAAAGGAGAACTTGTAACTAATGGGCCGTATAAATGGCTTAGGCATCCTATTTATGCTTCAGTTATATATTTCTTCTTAGCTTGTATTATTGCTTTTCCGACAATTGAGACTTTATTCGGAGTTTTTTTAATTGTTGCAAGTACTTACGCTCGAATGATATTTGAAGAAATTTCATTAAGAGAAACATACAAAGAATATAATTTGTATAGTCAAAAAGCCAAAAGAATAATTCCTTTTCTATTTTAATAAAAAATAAACAATGCTATGAATACAATTATCAAAAGAATTCAAAACAATGTAATTCTAACAATATTAACTACCTTGTTTTTAGGTATTACAATATTCTTTATTAGTAAACTCCTCGCTGACATTACTATTCCTTTTTTTAAAAACTATTTTGAACTTAATAATTTTTACACAAAAAATACCGTTTTCAAATTCTATATACTGATTTTATCAATTATTACGATATTATTTTTAAATAAAGGTTCATTGAAAAATTACGGATTTAATTTTTCAAAGAATACTAATTATTTTAAACTGACTTTCATTTCTATTGGTATTACTTTAGGAGCTATGATAGTTGGAGGTGCATTGTTTATGGGAATTTTGAGTCATTTCTTTCCAACTGAAAATACAAATGTGTTTCCCAAATCTGAATCTTTAATTGAACTAATATTAGCTATTTGGATTTGGTCAAGTATTTGTGAAGAAATTTTAGTTCGTGGATTAATGCAAGGGTTTATGAATCATCTTAAAACCAAAAAAGTATTAGGCTTGAGTTTACCTGTTATAATATCAGGATTATTTTTTGGAAGTATGCATTTATCGCTTATTAGTGCTGGAATGGGAGTTTGGTTTGTGTGTTTTATACTATTTAACACAACTATAATAGGATTACTTGCAGCTTTTTATAGAGAAAAATCTGAAAGTTTAATACCTCCAATATTAATACATATTATAGCTAATGTAGTTGGTTCAATTCCTTTAATTATTCAAATGATTATTTAATAAAACCTAAAATCGACTAAAACAGTTGATACAGATTGATTTTAGAAAAATAGAATGATTGAATTAAAAAGCTACTTTAAGCAACACCTCATATAATTTATGCTTAAATTTGAACTAATACAAACGACAAACATTCAACAAACAATTTGCTACGTCCGAAAATCTCCGATTTTCCAGTCGCACAAATCATATAAAATACCGTTGCAAGTAATGGCAGAATGATGTAACTAAGGAAAACCTGATTCCAAAACTTTTCTTTTTTTTCTCCCCTCTTTTTTAAGGGAAGAATAAAACTATATTATAACTTCTTAAAGTTTTTTAAAAATAATTGATTCTCCTGTTTCGCTAAGTTTTAACTCATATAAATCATTTGATTTTATACAGCCCAATACTTTTTTATATAAATAAGCCTTTGATTTGTTGTCAATATTTGATGATCCCATTGAACCAGTTTTGGGGTGTGCAAACATTAAATACAAGTTTTCATCCTTAATAATCATTAAGAAATAACAACGAAAGCCACCGCTACCATTTAATCTTTTTTTTATATAAGGAGCTTCAGTACTAAAATTAAGTCTTGTCCCCGAACAAAGTTCTTCTTTAGTTTTCCCGAAAAAATAAGTTATAATTTCTTGTTCAAAAGAATTATATGACTTTTTAGAGTTTAATTTATCAAATTCAACTTTAAAATCTTCTAAACAATAGATATTCATTCTTATCTCACTAATGATAGTTCTTTAGTAGTTTCAATAAAATCAGGCATTTCTGGGAGAAAGAATAAAACAGATTCTAAATCTGTATAAATTTCTTTAAATTCATCAATTGCATTTTTAAAATCTTTGATTTCATTTTTGGCAATGCCTCTAGTACGAATAAAATTCAAACTTACATATTGACGAATAAGAGATGAAAATAAATCTTTTGCCGCTGAAATTAAGTCATTTGCAACCATTAAACATTCTTCATCTAAATCATCCATCCAAGTTAATTTTTCAATCCTTTCATTAAAATCATAGATATTTTGAGTCTTTTCGGATAATCCCTTTTTAAAATCTAAGATTGCATCTAAAAAACCATTCATATGTTCTTCATCAAATAATGGACTTTGTTTTTCTTTAAAAGAAAAATTTCTAACACTTGAAAAAGTATCAAGAATTTCAGACTTATGGGATAAGCATTCCATTTTTTTAATTGTGTATAACTGTTTAGTGATTGAGCAAATATATAAAAATTTTATTTACCAAATAATATTTTAAAAAAGCATCTAATTCCGTGCCAATTTTAATTTAAAAATTAATTATATATTTATCTAAGTTACATAATTATTTTTAATTTTTTGCAAAAATTAACTTGCAACCGCTCAAAAAAAAACAAAAGCTGATTAGTTACTTATAGTAATTTGATTAAACTATTGCTAATACTATTTGCCAACACCGCATATAGCAAATTGCTTAATTATCTTATATAGAAAAATTTTAGTACATTTAAACAAAATAACAAGCTATGAAAATTTCGGTACAAACCCGCTACTTGCCATATTCTAATCCGTTGGCACAAATAAGATTTTTTTAGACAAGTTTATTCTTTTTTTTACAATGAATTGAATATTGAAAATTAGAATTAATGCTAAACATGACTTTTATCATATATTAAGAAGAAAATATTTTATAAACTTGAGTAATTAAAAAAATTATTATCCCTTTGGTTAATTCAAGTTTTATTTATTCTATTTAATAGCATAATCTAACATTAAAGAAAAGTGCCAAAAAAGCTATGTAATTCTCAAAACATAAGGAAAGGTGTTTGAAAAATATCAAATAAATATTTCATTCAAAATTCAGAATATAGACAACACATTTGTTTCATCAAACCATGATGTAATTGAATATGATTATAAATAATAATTTAAAATTTTAAACTATGAAACCATTAATTTTAATATTAACTACATTTATATTACTAATAAGCTGTAGTGATGAAAATAATTCACAAAACACCAACATTGAATTTACAAAAATAGCTGAAGGCTTTCTTGGAGGTCAAGGTTCTGAAGGTATCCCAAAACAAAATATTATTATAGATAATGAAACAGATTGGAATAACCTAAAATCGAAAATGAATACGAATGTTAATACAACTGAATCTTTTTCTGAAACAGAAATAGATTTCTCTAAATTCAATATAATTGCAATTTTTGAAGAAGTGAAAAATTCAGGAGAATTTCATCTTAGCATTGATGAAATAATTAAAAATCCTTATAATGTTTTTGTAAGAATTAAACTTGAATCACCATCAGGCCCAAATGTAATACAAATCATTACTCAGCCTTACTATATAGCTAAAATACCGAAAAATGATTTACCTATGCTATTTGAATTTATTAATTAACCCTATTAATAAAAAAACTATGAAGAGAATTATTTTTGGATTATTTATAATAGCCTTATTTTTTAATGTGCAACAAATAAATGCTCAAAAGAAAGAAGATATCGATAAAATTAAAAGTACTTATGACCTTGAAAAACTAAGTAATTTAGAAAAAGAAAGTAGAAAAAGGAATAAAGATGATAAGCAAAAAGCCGATTCTTTAGCCAATCAAAAAGGATGGGGAAAAAAAATTGAATTTCCTGATGGAAGCATTGCCGAATTACAAAGAGTATCAAATGAAGGAAAACCTATTTATTATACTACGTTTAATGTAGATGCATCAAAATCAACAAGAACAAATCATTTAAATTCCAGTGGGTCACTAGGGTTAAATCTTAATGGGAATAATATGACTGCACATGTGTGGGATAATGGAATAGCACGGATAACACATCAAGAATATGATGGCCCAGGAGGAAATAACCGCTATTCTGTTGGAGATGGCACTACTACTTTAAATTTTCATGCAGCGCATGTAACTGGAACAATTATGGCCTCAGGTATAGTAGCCAGAGCAAAAGGAATGGCGCCAGAATCGAATGTTATTGGATACGATTGGATCTTAGACGAACCAGAGGTTATATCAGCAGCTTCAAATGGAATGTTAATTTCGAATCATTCTTATGGGTTCAGACAAAGGGATTTATATGGAAATCCATTATTACCCAATTATTATTTTGGAGGATATATAACAGAATCAAGAACTTGGGATGAAATAATGTTTAATGCACCGTATTATCTAATGGTTGTAGCAGCAGGTAATTCAGGGAATGACGACACGGTTAATGGGTCTCCTTTAAATGGTCTTTCTGGCTTTGATAAGCTGACAGGGCATTCAACTTCTAAGAATAATTTGGTTGTAGCTAATGCTCAAGATGCAAATGTAACAGTAGAAGGGTATTTGGTTAGTGCTATTATAAATTCTACCAGCAGTGAAGGTCCTACAGACGATTTACGGATTAAACCAGATATCACTGGTAATGGTACAGATGTGTATTCTACATTTGAATTTAGTGATAATGCTTATAATGAATTTATAGAAATATCTGGAACATCAATGGCAACACCCAATGTTGCAGGTAGTTTATTATTATTACAGGAACATTGGTATAACTTAAATTCAAGTTATTTAAAAAGCGCTACTTTAAAAGGCTTAGTACTTCATACTGCCGATGATTTAGGTTCTACTGGTCCTGATGCAATTTATGGCTGGGGTTTGTTAAATTCAAAAAAAGCAGCAGAAACTATTACATCGGAAGGAAATGAATCTAAAATTGATGAATTAACCCTAAATTCTGGAAACTCTTACACTTTTACTGTAGATTCAGATGGAGTAAATCCTTTAATAGCTTCAATATCTTGGACTGATAGAGCAGGTATAGCTACTACACAACTCAATTCTACAACTCCAATTTTGGTAAATGACCTTGATATTAAAGTTTTTAAATCAGGTATTACATACTATCCTTATAAATTAGAAAGCGTAACCACTACAGGCACTGGTGACAATTCTGTCGATCCGTTCGAGCTAGTAAATGTTAATAATGCCAGTGGTACATATACTATAACTATATCTCATAAAGGAACCTTAATTGGAGGTAATCAAAACTATAGTTTAATAGTTACAGGAATATCTAATATTGAACTATTAGGGACTTCACTAATTTGCAGCTCTTCTTCTGAAACTTTTACTTTAAATAATGTAGGAACAAATGTAAGTTGGCAAACATCTCCAAACTTACAAATAACTTCTTCTTCCAATTCAAGTATTACAGTAAAGCCATTAAATAGCAATGTAAATGATGCTGCATTTATAAAAGCAATTTTACCAAATAATATAGTTATGAAAGATGTATGGATTGGTATACCTAGAGCATATACGGTTGGTTTTGAACCAGTGATTTGTTCTGGAGTATTGCCATCAGAAGATATTTATTCTTTACCTGTTTCTCCAGGCGCAGAAACGTATCATTTAACGTCAAATTCTCCTTTTTTAACTGTTACTGGATATGTTAATCCTGAAGAAGGTGTATTTTTATATGCTTCTCAACCTGGAAACTACACCCTAACACTAACCACTTCAAATGATTGCGGTAGCAAACAATCTACTATCTTTGTTACTGCAATAAGCTGTGGAGATCCTGGAGGCCTTTTTAGCGTCTATCCAAATCCTAGTACGGAAACATTGAACATAGAAAAAACCTATTCGACAACAAATAATTTAAACTCTATTAGCTATGATAAAAATACAATCTATAATCTTTTTGATTTCAAATTGAATCTAATATCAAAGGGAAATATTAAGGGGTTGACAACCATTGATGTATCTAATTATAAGAGAGGAAGATACATTTTACAAATAGTTTCAGGTGAAAATTCTGAAACACATCATATCATCATTAATTAAAAAATAAATTAATTTCAACATTAAGCTTCCTTAACCATATACCTGAGAGGCTTAATGTTTTTTATTTAAATTCATTAACGTCTTTGAGCAACGAAAACGGATAAACTTAATGATTCGCAGTGATTTTAGTTCAATTACGATGTTACAAGTTGAAACAGAAAGATTTGAGCAATGAAAACGGAAAAACTCAATGAAACGCAGAATTTTAAAATGGAACGGAAAAAGTTTTTAAGAAAAAGCAAAACTAAAAAGACAAATTCCAGATTTTGACAATTATTGCTTATTTGAGAATTGATATTCGAAACAAGTTGAAACGGTTTGAATTAGAACAAAGAATGATAATTTGAACAATAGAACCACATTACACAACACCTCATAAAATTTATGTTTAAATTTGAACTAATACAAACGACAAACATTCAATAAAAATATTGCTACGGCGGTAAAACCTCTGGTTTTTAAGCCGCACAAATCTTATAAAAACACGTTAGCCTTAACACTTGATGAAAAAACGCTATGATAAATAAACCAAGATATTTTATCATTTTATAAAGTTATGATAAGAAAATGTGATTATTTTATCATAATGAATTATCTTTGTATAGAAAATTAATATTTCTATACATAATGGAACCTGGAAAATTAAAAAAATTACCTCTCATACAAGATATTGAGACTAAAAAAATTCTTAAGAAATTGGCTTCAGCTCACAGAGCATTAGCTGAATTAAAAGGAATCGTTTCAAGTATTCCGAATGAAAACATTTTAATTAATACTTTAGGACTTCAAGAGGCTAAAGATAGTTCTGCGATTGAAAATATTATAACTACTCACGATGACATATTTAAAGCCGAATTAAATCTTGAAGGTTTTAAATCATTAAATGCTAAAGAAGTTCAAAATTATATCTCCGCACTAAAAAAAGGATTTGGCTTAATTACAAAAAATAAAATTTTAACTAATAATGATATAATTGCAATCCAATCTGAGTTAGAGAAGAATAATGCCGGATTTAGAAAAGTTTCTGGGACAGCTCTGAAAAATTCAACAACTGGAGAAATTGTATACACACCACCACAAGATTATGATACAATTCTAGATTTAATGACTAATCTAGAACAATACATCAACGATGAAAGTATGTCTGAGTTTGACACATTAGTCAAAATGGCCATAATTCATTACCAATTTGAGAGTATTCATCCTTTTTATGACGGAAACGGAAGAACTGGGCGAATTATTAATGTTTTATATTTAGTAATGAACGATTTACTAAATTTACCTATTCTGTATTTAAGTCGTTACATTATTGAGCACAAAGCAGATTATTATAAACTTTTACAAGAAGTTAGAGAAACTGACAATTGGGAAAATTGGGTACTCTATATGTTAGATGGCGTTGAGCAAATTGCAAAAGAAACAATTGTACTCATTGGAAAAATTAGAGATTTAATATACGAATACAAAAACTTGTTGAGAAACAATTACAAATTTTATAGTCAAGACTTATTAAACAATTTATTCAAACATCCATATACAAAAATCGAATTTATTGAGAACGATTTAGGGGTTTCGAGAATTACGGCTTCAAAATATCTAAATCAATTAGCTAAAGACAAAGTGCTTAAAAAAGAAAAATTAGGAACAGGAAATTATTATATTAATGAGAAATTAATTAAAATTCTAACTCTTAAAGAATAAGTACTTTGGCAACACCTCATAAAATTTATGCTTACATTTGAAGTAGTACAAACCGACAAACATTCAACAAAAATATTGCTATGGCGGAAAAATCTCCGATTTTTACGTCGCACAAACCATATACAAACTCGTTGTGCCCAATTAAAAAATGATAAAAATTAGTATTAAGAAATAAATGACAGTATCTTTGATAGTATCAAATGATAGTATCAAAATGAAACCACCATACGAAATCAATTCAAATATATTAAAATTAATAACTTCTATTTCAGAAAAAATAGGAGCGATTAATGCAAGTTTCCTAAACAAACCATCGCCAAAATTAAGGAAACAGAATAAAATTAAAACTATTCATTCTTCATTAAAAATTGAAGGAAACACATTAACTGAAGAGCAAATTACTGCTATTTTAGAAAATAAAAAGGTCATTGGTCCACAAAAAGATATTAAAGAGGTTTTAAATGCTATTGAAATTTATGAGAATTTGGAACAATTTAGACCGCATAATGAGAAGTCATTTTTAAAAGCTCATCAAATTTTAATGAACGACCTCATTGAAAAAGCTGGTAAGTATAGAAAGCAAGGAGTTGGAATTGTGAAAGGATCAAAAGTTGAGCATCTAGCGCCACCTTTCGAAAATGTTCCATTTTTAATGAAAGACCTCTTTGATTACTTGAAAAATTCAGAGGAAATTGAATTAATTAAAAGTTGTGTGTTTCATTACGAAATGGAATTTATTCATCCATTTTTAGATGGAAACGGTAGAATGGGACGATTATGGCAAACTTTGATTTTAATGGAAAAATATCCATTGTTTGAGTATTTGCCTTTTGAGACACTTATCAGCAAAGACCAAGAGAAATATTATAGCGCTTTATCTGAAAGTGACAAATCTGGAAAATCAACAAAATTCATAGAATATATGTTGAACGTTATTGATATTTCATTAAGTGAATTATTAAAATTTAATAACCGAACTTTGTTTGAAAAAGACAGACTTGAATATTTTATTTCTCTCAATAAAATTGAATTTACAAGGAAGGATTATATGGATATTTTCAAAGATATTTCTTCTGCGACAGCTAGTAGAGATTTGAAAAATGGAGTAGAAATTAAGCTTTTCAAAAAAATAGGAGAAAGGAATAAAACAAAATATAGATTAATAACTGGGCACACACAATGCGCATAAAAAATTGCTTAATTGAACTAAATAGAATGATTCTAAAATTTAATTTTATTACATTTAAACATCGAAAAATTGCGTTTTCAAAACCCGCAACTTTTCATGCTCTAAGACGTTGTAAAACATTAAAAGACAGAAAAATTGCAACAAACCGAGAAATATTTTTGACTTTTTTCATGTTGATATAGGTTACAAAGCCCAAAATCCCTTTCTGAAAATAGTCGCTAAACGTTGGCTGCATTGCTAAACGATGCCGAAACAACATCATTTAAACTGACATGTTTTGGTTCAATAAAACTAAATAACAATAAGCCTATTTAACAATTTATTTTACCAGAAATGGTATCTTTACCACCACGTATTTTTTTAAAAAAAGAATTAATTTAACGATTGAAAATACACAAATAATGAAAATAAATGAAAGTCCGTTTCAAAAGATAACAAATGACAGAAATTTCATAATTGATTGTTACGTGGAAATGTTATCCAGAATTAATGAACCGCAAATAATTTCTTTAATAAACAGCAATCCACTTGATTATTCTGAGCTAGATAATGACCATATTTCTACAGGAAAAATCATACAATCTCTTAGTATTTATTTCCAGTTAATGACTTTGGTAGAAGAAAATGCGGCTACACAATACCGAAGAAAAACTGAAAACCAAGAAAATATTGCTTCGGTAAGAGGATCTTGGGCTGAAGCTTTTAAACAATGGAAAGCCCGGGGCATTACTGAAGATGAAATGCTTAAAGCGATTTCCGAAACCAATGTTATTCCTGTTCTTACAGCGCATCCAACAGAAGCAAAAAGAGTTACTGTAATTGAAATTCATCGCGAATTGTATTTACTTTTGGTGCAGCGAGAAAACACTTCTAAAAGCAAATTAGAACTGAGCGTTTACAAAGAAAAAATTATAAATTTATTAGAAAGATGGTGGAGAACTGGTGAAATTTATCTGGAAAAACCAAATATTAAAGATGAAAGAGCCAATATTATTTATTATCTGAGTAAAGTTTTTCCAACCGCTTTAGAGAAAAGTGACCAACAACTTAAAAGTTCTTGGATAGAAATGGGATTGAATCCCAACAAAATAAAAAATCCTGATTTTTTTCCGAAAATTAATTTCGGAAGTTGGGTTGGCGGTGATAGAGACGGGCATCCTTTTGTAACACCCAATATTACGCAAGAAACTTTATTGATCCACAGAAAAACAGCGCTTTCCATCATTAAATCACAATTGTTAAATTTAGTGACTAGACTTTCTGTATCAGCAATAATTAATCCAGTGCCTTTTTTATTATCAGAAGCAATTGATAAGAAATCGAAAGCGTTAGGAGAAATAGGAGAAAATACCGTTCACAGAAATCCATACGAACCATGGAGACAATATGTGAGCTTACTTTTGGTAAAATTAGAAAATACAATTTCTGATAAAATCACAGATTCTAACTCGTATTACAAGTCTAGCTTTGATCTTGAGGAAGACCTGAAATTTTTAAGAGATATTCTTATTGAAAACGGCATAAAAGGCCTTGCCGAAGATTTACTGTTTCCAATAGAAAGAACTTTTCAGTGTTTTAGATTTCATTTGGCTAAATTAGACATTAGACAAAATAGTGATTTTCACGATAAAGCTATCTCGCAAATTATTAAAAAAACCGGGGCAGAAGATTATGATTTTGAAAACTGGGACGAAGAAAAACGCGTAAAATATTTAAATAATATTTTAGAAAGCAGGAGTTTAATTACAGATGTTACGGTTTCATATGGTGCAGAAGCAGACAATGTTTTGGATTGCTACCGCGTAGTTCGTAATCACATTAATCAATATGGATCAGAAGGCATTGGTTCTTTTATAATCAGTATGACCAGAAATCTAAGTGATTTGTTGGTGGTTTATCTTTTGATGAGAGAAACTCAATTACTTAATACCAATATCAGGGTGGTTCCTCTTTTAGAAACAATAGAAGATCTTCATAACGGACCAAAAATTTTAGAAAAATTCCTTCAACATCCTATAACAAAAGAAAGATCCGGAAAACTGGCTCATAAGCAAGAAGTAATGCTGGGTTATAGTGACAGCAATAAAGACGGAGGAACTATTGCCAGTAAATGGAATTTATTTAAGACTGAGAAAGAACTTTCTGAAGTAGGAAGAAAAAACAATTCAGAAATTTTCTTCTTCCACGGAACAGGCGGCACCATTAGCAGAGGTGGCGGAAAATACCACCGTTTTTTAGAAAGCATGCCTAAAGACACTGTAAACGGAACCATTAAGGTGACTGTTCAAGGAGAATCAATCGCACAAATGTTTGGCAATCCGCTAACCGCCACTTACAATATCAACGCTTTAGCTTCAGGAGTTGCCAAACAATTGATAAAAAGCAGCAAAAAATTTGAAGAGGATTCCTACCCTTATGAAACAATGGAGTATTTATCCCAAAAATCATTTGAACACTATAAAGATTTAATAGAAACACCGGGGTTTATTAATTTTTACAGTAAAGCTACTTGTATCGACGTTCTGGAGAAAAGTAAAATTGGCTCCAGACCTGCAAGAAGAACCGGCACCAGAACGCTTAACGATTTAAGGGCCATTCCTTGGGTTTTTAGCTGGAATCTTTCCAGAATTGCGCTTACCGGATGGTATGGACTTGGTGAAGCTTTAAAAAAATTGAAAGAAGAAAAACCAAAAGAATACCAAAATTTCAAGAACAGCCTAAACGAGTGGACTTTTCTTAAGTTTTTAATGATTCAAACAGAAACAAACCTCATCCTTGCTAATTTAGAAATGATGCAGCTGTACGCTAGTTTAGATGAAAATACAGAGGAAAGAGCGTTGTTTATGGGTAAAATTATTACAGATTATGAAAATGGATGTAAAATGATTGGTGAACTTTTTGAAGAATCTACTTCAATCAGAAGAAAAGGGCAATATGACAATTTAAAATGGAGAAATGATAAATTAAAAGTTCTTCATAACCTTCATATTAATTACCTAAAACAATGGAGAGCGATAAATGACGAAAACAGCATCGAAAAAGAAAAGATTTTAACAAAATTACTTGGATTAATTAATTCATTGTCAAGCGGTTTAAAAAATACCGGGTAAAATTTTAAAGATTACACTTTTAATTTTTGGTATTTATTTCGATGGATTTTTATGTAATATCACTGTTGTTGTGAATTAGCATAAAAAAGTATTTGACGTTTTACAATAAAGGCTTAATTCTAATAAGAACAGCAATTTATATAGCGTTATTTTGGGCGTTCCTGCCGATAAGGCAGGCGGGCTTTTCGTTACAATCTTTTTTGATTCACCAAAAGGGCGAATCAAAAAAGGATGAATTTATCCTGAGCGGAGCCGAAGGACTGCAATCCCTAACGCAAATGCTGTTATAAATAGAACTTAGCCACAATAAATAATTCATTTGTTGATCAAAATGTTGAAAATCTGCATCTTGAAGTCGAAAACAAACCTATATATGCGAAAAATACAGTAAAAAAATTATTTTAAGCGTTTTGTGAAATTTTATGCTTCTTGAAATGTGAATATGGCTTTGAAAGGAAAGAAAAACATCAGATTTAAAGATTGTTGTAGATTGACAACAAAATGCTGACGAATTTTAACAATTGCTAAGTGCATGTTTTCAAAAATCATTAAAATTAAAATATTTAGGAAACGCACTCTTAGAAAAAGCATAAATTAATATTAAAACGTACACTGTTTAAAATAAAAGCCTCTACATTTCTGTAAAGGCTTTATACGCTTGGGCTCCCTCTATTACTCGAAGTTGCTGCCAACTTTTCGTAAAATTACGATTTGATGAGGTGAACCAATATCTATAAACCTAAAAAATTGTTGAAAGCACTCCACTTTTTACTGATGATTTACATTTATTAATTAATTAGGTCCTAAAAAATTACATACTTCTGGAGGTGTGAGTGTCTTTCTGTAGCTTAGCATTAAAGTTGAAAATTCTAAAATATTATGAGTTTTTGGCAATTTGATTATTGAAAAAAGATTTTGAAATTTGTATGCAAAAAATATTTATTTTTGCGAAGATGTTTAAAAGGAAACTCTCCATACTATTTCTTTTTTCAGCTTGTTTTCTTTTATTAGGACAAGGCTGGTTTCTGCATACCCATATTGAAGCACATCATCATGATGGAGCACATCACCACCATCACGATGGAGATTTGGATGACAATAGTTTGCCTTTATTATTGCCACATTTCAATCATACTTCAGACAATCATTTACATAGTCATATTGGAGATGTCGTTACTATTGTTAAAAAAGTTTCTAATCAACCAATTGTTCTAAACACCAATTTATCTTATTCAAATTCTATAAAATTACCTATTAAAAATGAATTGGTTCGAAATAAAGAACCGTTCATTTTTATTTCTCCACATTTACACTCTTTACAATTTCGTGGTCCGCCCACACTTTCTAGCTAAAACTATTCAAAAATTGAATAACAGGACACTTATTGCCTTTTTTGGGCATTAAGTTATTTTCATATATACTAATTTCTAAAATCAAAATCAATGAAAAAATTATTGCTTTCAATCGCAGTTGCAGGATTGCTATTAACTGCCTGTAACGGTAAGAAAACCGAAGCGCAAGGTCAAGAAGGCGTACATCAACACGCAGACGGTGAAGAACATTCTAATCACGAAACTGATACCGTTGTTCAAGAAGAATTTACTGTTGGGAAAGACAGTCTGGCTCCGCAAGAAGCACACGAGCACGCAGCTGGAGAAAAACACGTACATTAATCTATTTTGATGCCTGTGATCATTGAAATTACAGGCATCAAATTAATTTTTATCCTATATGAAAATAATACAAAAAATAATGCTGCTTGGGATATTATTTATCGCATTTACAAGCTGCAACAAAAAATCGGAAACAAAAGAAAGTTCGGCATTGGAGCCATTGGCTTATACACGCTATACCGAAAATTCGGAATTGTTTGTTGAATTTAAACCTTTGGTGGTAGGCGAAATTTCAAAGTTTGCTGCGCACTTCACTGTTTTGGGTGATAATTTTAAAGCATTAACCGATGCTAAAATTACGGTCAGTTTGATTGTTGGAGACCAAGGCATCAAGAATTCTGTTGCTGCACCAAGTTCACCGGGAATTTTTCGTTTGGCTTTAAGTCCAACAACGGCAGGAACAGGAACTTTGGTATTTGATATACAATCCAAAGATTTTACCGATAAAATCACGATAAAGAATGTAGCGGTTTATCCTGATACGAAAACGGCTTTGGCACAACCACCTGAAGAAGCGGAAAGTGGCGCTATTTCTTATTTGAAAGAGCAAGCCTGGAAAGTGGAATTTGCCAACCAAGCGGTGAAAAAGCAAGCCTTTAATGATGTTATCAAAACCAGTGGGCAAATTCTTTCTGCGCCCGGTGATGAAATGATTGTAACTGCCAAAGCAGGCGGTGTTGTTGCGTTTTCAGGCAAAAACACCATTGTAGGTTCTGCCGTAAATTCAGGAAGTTCCCTTTTTATCATTAGTGGCGGTGATATGACTGAAAGCAATATTGATGCTTCAGTAAAAGAAAACCAAGCCAATTATTTAAAAGCCAAAGCGGACTATGATCGTTCCAAATTATTGGTGGCAGACAAAATAGTTTCAGAGAGAGAACACCAACAAATCAAGCTACAATTTGAAAATGCACAAACTGCCTATGCCACTGTTTCCAAAAATTATGGTTCTAAAGGTCTAAATGTGCTGTCTCCAATGTCGGGTTTTGTTAAAAATGTATTAGTAACCGAAGGGCAATATGTGCCAACGGGAACGCCCTTGGCGACGATTTCAAAAAACAAGAAATTGATTGTGCAAGCCAATGTATCCCAGAACTATTTTAGAAGATTGTCGGGCATTACTTCTGCCAATTTCAAAACACCCCAAAGTGATGTTGTTTATAACACCACTGCCCTGAACGGAAGAATTATTTCCTATGGAAAAAGTGCTTCTGCTGCCACGCCATTTATTCCTGTCACTTTTGAAATTGACAATGAAGGCCAATTGGTTTCGGGTTCGATCGTTGAAATTTATCTCAAATCTTCTGCGATTGCAGATGCGTTGGTCGTTCCTGTTTCCGCACTTATTGAAGAACAAGGTATTTTCTATGTGTATGTGCAAACCGGTGGCGAAAGTTTCCAAAAAAGAGAAGTGAAATTAGGCGGCAGTGATGGCTTAAATGTACAGGTTTTATCAGGTATTTCTGAAAACGAAAGGGTGGTTACCAAAGGAGGTTACCAAATCAAATTATCAAGTGCATCGGGCGCATTGCCTGCTCACGGACACGAACATTAATCTGTAAGGTATGCTCAATAAAATAATTAAATTTTCGCTGCAAAATCGATTTTTTGTAGTGATTGCATCGGTTTTGTTACTGATTTTCGGTAGCGTTATCGCATCAAAAATGGAAGTCGATGTATTTCCGGATTTAACGGCGCCTACGGTGGTTGTGCTTACTGAAGCACACGGAATGGCTCCTGAAGAAGTGGAAAAACTGGTGACATTTCCTATTGAAACTTCCGTGAATGGCGCGACCAATGTCAGAAGAGTTCGTTCTTCTTCTTCCGCAGGTATTTCTATTGTATGGGTTGAATTTGAATGGAATACAGACATATACAAAGCACGACAAATTGTTAGTGAAAAAATCACGGCAGTTACCGATAAATTACCCCAAGGTGTTGGCAATCCCACAATGGGACCGCAATCTTCCATTATGGGAGAAATAATGTTGGTGAGTTTAACGGCAGACAAGACTTCCCAAATAGATTTAAGAACTATTGCCGATTGGACTATTCGACCAAGATTATTAGCCACGGGCGGTGTATCACAAGTAGTTGTTATTGGTGGAGAATACAAGCAATATCAAATATTGGCTTCTCCCCAAAAAATGAATTACTACAGTGTTTCTTTGACTGAATTGCTAAAAGCCAGTGAAGAAGCCAATGGCAATTCATCGGGAGGTTTTATGAACGAATACAGCAACGAATATATCGTTAAAGGTATAGGCAGAACAAATGATATTGAAGCTTTGGGGAAATCGGTCATAAAAATGCAACAAGGAAATCCCATCAAAATAGAAGATGTTGCCGAAATAAAAATTGGTGCGGCTTTAAAAATTGGTGACGGCTCTTTGAATGGAGAACCGGCTGTAATTATGACCGTAATGAAGCAACCCGCAACCAATACGTTGGAACTCACCAAAACTATTGATGCTGCCATTGCCGACATTCAAAAGAACTTGCCCAAAGACGTCCAAATTAATACCAAAATATTCCGTCAATCCGATTTTATCAATGCTTCTATCAGTAACATTCAAAAAGTTTTATTGGAAGGAACTGCTTTTGTGATCATTATCTTGTTCTTATTCCTGATGAATTGGAGGGCTACTTTTATTTCAATGCTTGCTATTCCAATTTCATTAATTGTGGCAATAATTACTTTAAAATGGCTTGGTTTTACCATCAATACTATGAGTTTAGGAGGTATGGCCATTGCCATTGGAGATTTGGTGGATGATGCCATTATTGATGTGGAAAATGTTTTTAAACGACTCAAGGAAAATGCACTCAAACCAAAAGCGGAACAGAAAGACAAAATGACGGTGATTTTTGACGGTTCCTTTGAAATCAGAACTTCGGTTATCAATGCGACTTTTATTATCATCGTGGCGTTTTTACCCTTATTCTTTTTATCGGGAATGGAAGGCAAATTGTTGGCGCCGCTAGGTATCGCTTTTATAGTGGCATTGTTTGCCTCTTTAATTGTTTCCATCACACTGACACCTGTTTTGGCAAGTTATTTATTGACTAACGACAAAATGCTTTTAAAACAGCATAAAGAAAGTTGGTTGGTGGAACGCCTGCAAGGCGTGTATTCCAGTGCTTTGAATCGCGCGATGGAAATGAAAAAAACAGTACTTGTCATTGCGGGGGCATTGTTTTTAATTGCTTTATTGACTTTAACCCAATTGGGAAGAAGTTTTTTGCCTGAATTCAACGAAGGATCCTTGGTGGTCAGTGCCGTGAGTTTGCCCGGAATATCGCTGGAAGAAAGCAACAAGATAGGCACGCAGGTTGAAAAAGCATTGCTCTCTGTGCCGGAAATAAAAATCACCACACGGCGCACAGGAAGAGCCGAACTCGATGAACACGCCCAAGGCGTAAATGCTGCCGAAATTGACGCTCCTTTTACACTCGAAGCAAGAAACAGGGCCGAATTTATGGCAGATGTTCGTGATAAATTGGCAGGAATTTCAGGAGTCAGTATTACCATCGGACAACCAATTGGTCACCGAATTGACCATATGCTTTCGGGAACACGCGCCAATATCGCCATTAAAATTTTTGGGAATGATTTGAATAAACTCTTTACGCTTTCAAACGAAATCAGAAATGAAATCCTGAATATAGAAGGATTGGTCGATTTGAGTGTGGAGCAACAAGTGGAAATTCCACAAATTCAGATCAAAGCCAAACGTGCTGTTTTAAACCAATACGGAATTACCATTGGACAGTTTAATGAGTTTGTTGATGTGGCTTTTGCAGGAGAAAAAGTATCTGAAATTTATGAAGGCAACAAAACTTTTGATTTGATGGTTCGTTTCGATGATGCCAACAAAGGTAAAATAGAGCATATCAAAAATGCGATGATTGACACCTATGACGGCAAAAAAATACCGTTGTATTATGTCGCAGACATTGTAAGCGCCTCAGGCCCCAACACCATCAACCGCGAGAATGTGCAACGTAAAACCGTTGTTTCTGCCAATGTAACCGGACGTGACCAAAAAAGTGTGGTGGCTGACATCCAGAAAATCATCAATGAAAAAATTAAATTGCCTGAAGATTATCATATTGAATATGGCGGACAATTTGAAGCCGAAGCTGAAGCTTCCGGTACCTTGTTGCTGACTTCGCTTATTTCGCTGTTGTTAATTTTCCTTATTCTGTATCAGGAATTCAAAAAGGTGAAAACAGCTTCGATTATTTTGATTAATCTTCCGCTGGCTTTAATAGGTGGTGTGTTCAGCATTTATTTCACCAGTGGTATTTTGAGTATTCCTGCCATTATCGGATTCATCACTTTGTTTGGCGTTGCCACGAGAAACGGAATTTTGTTGGTTTCCCATTATGAAACGCTGGAAAAGGAAGGATTTTCGCTTTATGATACGGTTATTCAGGGTTCAAAAGACCGATTAAGCCCTATTTTAATGACGGCTTTAACAGCAGGATTGGCTTTAATTCCTTTGGCGCTGGCCAGCGATTTGCCGGGGAACGAAATTCAAAGTCCGATGGCAAAAGTTATTTTAGGAGGTCTGTTGACTTCGACATTGCTCAATATTTTTATTGTTCCGGTGGTGTATTATTTATCTAATCGTAAAAAAGTAACAAATGAAAAATAATCTATTATTATTTTTAGCAATTTTAACTTTTGGTTTGGGGTATTCTCAATCCAATATGGATGCAGTGTTAGCCGAGATTGCCAAAAACAACAAGACGATACAAGCCAATACGCAGTATTGGAGCGCCCAAAAAGTACAGTATCAAACAGGTAATTCTTTATATAATCCAACAATTGAATACGATTATTTAAAAGGAAGTCCAGCCGATGCCGGAAACCAAACGGATATAGTTGTGACCCAATCATTTGATTTTCCCACTGTTTACGGTAAGAAAAACCAATTGGCCAACCAACAAATTTTGCAAGCCGATTTGTACCTTCAAGCTGCCAATCAGGCATTGCTTTTGGAAGCAAAAATGATTTGTATTGAATTGGTTTACAGAAACAAATTACAAATTCCGTTGGCTAAAAGAAAAGAGGCTACCGAAAAATGGCTGGGTCAATTTAACAAGAAACTGGAAACCGGTGACGGAACCATTTTGGATGTCAACAAAGCCGAAATACAATTGTTGGAAATCAAGAAACAGTTTCTGGAAAATGCTTCTTTTATTGCGAAACTCAATGAACAACTTACGAGTTTAAACGGAGGAACTGCCATCACTTTTAAGGATGAAGCTTATTTTGATGTTCCTGTGATTGCTGATTTTGAAATGTTAGAAAAAGAAATTAAAGCGCAAGATTACATCAGAAAAACGTTGGAGCAGGATAAGGTTATTGCCCAAAAACAAATAGAAGTCAGCAAAGCCTTGGCCTTGCCTAAAATGGAAGTCGGGTATCATTATCAGGGTATTTTAGGGCAAACCTATAACGGATTTCACACCGGAATTTCATTGCCATTATGGGAAAGTAAAAACAGGGTAAAACTTGAAAAAGCGAAAATGACTTTTGCAGAAATTGCATTGGCTGACCATACGAATGATTATTATTATGAAATAAAACAGCTTTATGGCCGCTATGAAAGTTTGAAAAGCATATTGGAAGACTACGAAAAAATTAACAAGTCGGCTGACCCCATTAAATTGTTAGACAAAGCACTGGTGGCTGGGCAAATTTCGGTATTGGAATATTTTGTGGAAATGAACTATTATAACACTACTTTCAACTCCTATTTGGAGATTGAAAAAGAATATTATGAAGTTGTTGCCACTTTGCTGAAGTATCAATTATAACCTGTTAATTCAGTTAAAGCACCCCTTATTTCTTATGGATTTAAGGGGTGTTTTTTTGATGTTTATTTAATTATCGTTTTGTTTCGTTGTGTGTGAAACGGTTGCTGCCGGAAATGAGTGGAAATTATATTTTGATAAATTTAAAACAAATTGACTTAATTTTTGTCTGAAAGAATCAGGGTTGAAGGCACGTCAGAAAGCCAATCACTTTTTGATTCAATTAGCTTTTTCCAACTGTTGGCACTAACAATCATTAAATCATTTTGCTTTAAAAATGCTTTCTCAATAATTCGTTGATTTAAGAGGTTGATATGATTTGGTGCAAATTGCTCAATGGCTCTTATGAGTTCCCTCATTTCAGAATTATTTTTTATTTGGCCAACTGCATCCAAAATAATGATTTGAGAACTTGAATTTTTAATTAATTTTTGAGCAAACAGAAGCAAATAAATATCTTTTTCACTGAAGATTGGAATAAATACTTGGTCAATTTTGGAAAACCCCTTATCTATCAAAACACCAACAGAGGTGTCACTTTTGCCAAGTATGGTACGGGTTCTATCATCAAAAGTTGAACTTTCAAACAGATTTTCTTTACCTGTTACCTGATTAATTAATTTTTCGGGGTTTATGATTTTAGTAGTGAAACCTAAAAATTTTCCCAGCAGGCTTCCTTCATAAATTGATTGCCCAACGCCAATTAAAAGCAGGTCGTAATTTCCTTTGTTTGCAACTTCGGCAATATCAGCATCAATATCGTTTGATGCTTTATAAAGCGTTATGATTTTTTGATTTAAGTCTTTTGATTCTTGAATGATGGGCGCAAAACTTTCCGATTCATATTCTTCAGCATTGTAGTGATGCATTTCGTTGCTTGATGTTAGGTGCATTGCTGTAATTGAAGCATTGTCCTTCATCTTTTTTGTCAAACCGTTGGCCAAGCGTAAAAGGGATTTTCCACGGTCAGGATTCCCAAACGAAATAAGTATTTTGTATTTGCTTATTTCGCTGATTTCCTGAGGAACTTCAACAGATTTTGATTTAAACACCCAGTTAATAAAATCCAAGGAAGGGCCTGTCATAAAAGTTGTAACCAAAGCCATAATCACCATCATTGCAAAAATTTCGGGCGTTAAAACGCCAAGGTCGTAGCCAATGTTTAAAACCACCAATTCCATTAAGCCCCTTGTATTCATTAATGCGCCAATGGTCAGACTGTCTTTCCAGCTTTGACCAACAAATTTTGCGGCCAAGGCACTGCCAATAAATTTTCCGACTACAGCAACCAAAATAATCAAGCCTGTCACTTTCCATAAATAAGGGTCGTTCAATAAACCAATCTCTGTTCTTAAGCCTGTAAAAACAAAGAATAGCGGAAGGAGCAACACAAGGGCAACGTCTTCAACTTTCTCAATAAATATACTTCTGAATTTTGTGTTTTCAGGCATAATTGCCCCAGCCATAAAAGCACCAAACAAGGCATGAATACCAATTACTTCTGTTGCATAAGATGAAATAATTAAAGTCAAAAAGAAAATAGCGACAATGGGTTTGCCAAGATTCTCTCTTGTTGAATGTAAATCGCCCACGCGCTTTAAAAACGGTCTGATCACCTTAATCATAATCAAAACATAAGCTGCTGCCAACCCAATAATATACAATGCACTCACAAAAGAGCCCGCCTTTACAATAGCAATTACAGCCGCCAATAAAGACCAGGCGGTAATATCATCTGCTGCGGCACACGTGATCACAATTGTTCCTAAACGTGTTTTATGTAGTCCTCTTTCCTGAACAATTCGTGCCAAAACAGGAAATGCAGTGATACTCATTGCAATACCCAAAAACAAACCGAATGACAAAAATTGAACTCCCATTGGCGCAAAGTGCAGATAGATGAAATAGGCCAGCCCAATACCAAGCGCAAAGGGAATAACAATACTGGCGTGACTAATTACCACCGCTTCTTGGGCTTTATTTCGCATCACTTTTAAATCCAGTTCCATTCCTACAACAAACATAAAAAGGATTAAGCCGATTTGACTTAAAAATTGCAAATTTCCTAAAGACTGTGTTGGAAATAATGCGCCGGAAAATTCGGGGAAATACATTCCAATAAGTGAAGGGCCTAAAACGATACCTGCAATTATTTCTCCAATCACAGTTGGCTGACCAATTTTTTTGCAAACCCAACCAAAAAAACGAGCCACAAAAATGATGGTTACTATTTGGGCTAAAAGAATAGCTAAGGGATGTTCTAGATTATAGCCTATAGAGTCTATGAAATTTTGCCACTGACTTTTACCTGTTTTGGGAATCACAATATTCCTGTCTTTCTCTAACTTTGATCCAAGCACAACAAACCAATACATCAGCGTACCAAATCCGCCAATTGTCCCTATGTAAAATAAGGTGTTTTTATATCTTTTCATCTGTTTATTATTTATTTTTTATTGGTACAGATGCAGTCGCCATTAATCATTCTGCTGTGTATCAAAATTTGTTATGGCTCGTTTCATCTATCAATGGTTTATTAAAAACTCATTTAACCTTACTAAAATCAAAATCAATTTACCGTTTACTGCTTGTGAATACAGGATTAATTTTTTAGATCATACGATGATTCAATTAGCCAACTGCATTTAACATTAATTGAATTGTGACTGCTCAGCGTATAAATGTAGTTGTTATAGTAATCCGAAATTTAACAATGAATTAAATGTTAAACATTTTGCAATGAAAAGGAAGAATTTTGTAATGAAATTAACTGTTAACCTTTTTTAGAAAATCATTTCGATAGGATTCACTCAATCTAATTTTCAAAGATTTGCCCAAATTGTCTTTTAAAGTTGTATTGATTTCGTTAAATGAAAAAACGTGAAGTATTTTCAAAGAAATTAATTCTTTTTTGTTTACTCTGCAAAAACCATTGCTTGGCAACAGGGCTTGAAGTTTTTCAAAAGAGATGTTTTTAAGCGTTAAACGTGAACCATCAGTGAGTACAGCAATTTTGTCTCTGCTATCTGATTCCGCAATTTTTACGTAACACAATTGGTCAATGAAAAGAAGTGCTTTGCCTTGGTCAGTATTTAATTGAATAAAATGTTTTTTAGTTGTTTTTCCCGAAAGTTGTTGAATTGCTTTGGTTACCGCCTGTTGCAATCGTTCTTTTTTTATGGGTTTTCTTATATAATCAATTGCCTCAATGTCAAAGGCTTCAGCTGCATATTCCTTATAAGCTGTTGTGAAAATAACTGGCTTTCCATTCAATAGATTGGCTACTTGTAAGCCATTCATTTCAGGCATTTCTATGTCGAGAATGCAGAGATCAAAATCAAGTTTCGGTATTTCTGCCAAAAACAATTTTGGGCTGTTAAATGCCTTTACAACTTCCAATTCCGGAATCTGTTCGCATAGCATTTTCAGGTAAGTTAAACCTGGCAACTCATCATCTAGCAGCAAGCATTTTAACTTTGTGTTCAAATAAATTAATTTTTAATTGCGTTATATATACTTCACCTTCCGTAAATCTGTCCAGTTTGAAATTTTCCTTGTAAATAATTTGCAGTCGTTGTCTCAGCGTGTTAATTCCAATACCTCCTTTTTCTTTTACCATAGGGCTTCGGCTCGATATTTTATTTGAAACGGTGAGGTAAAATATATTGTCTTTTAATTCAAAAACGATCGAAATAAAAGCATCAGCACTTTGTAAGTCTGCGTGCTTAAAAGCATTTTCAATAAGGTCTATTGAAATTAAAGGGGCTAAAAGCTTTTGCTCGTAAAAAGACTCAGATTCATTAACTTTAGATTTTACTTTTAATTCAAAAAGCGGGCTAACTTTTATTTTGTTAATTTCAATCAGATTCAAAGCAAATTCAATTTCTTCTTTTGGTGAAACAAACTTGTTTCTGCTGTCATAAAGTATATAATCCAAAACATTGGAAAGTTTATCTAGTGCAAAATAGGTCTGGTAGGCGTGAGATTGCACTGAGTTAAGAATATTTTTAAAAAGATGCGGATTTAATTTTGATTCAAGAGATTCAAGTTGAAGTGTGTTTATCTTACCTTCAAGTTGTTGGAAATTGGTCTCGGCGATATTCCTTTCCTTTTCAGTTTTTATAAGCCGAATGATTAAATATACAATCAAAGCTCCCAGCAGGAGCACCAGCCCCGCGATAAGATATTGTTGTGATATGTCAGTATTTGTATTCATTTTTCAATGTTATAGCCGACCCTGTGCAGAAACAATATAGCCGTTTTACCAATGACTAAATTATGCAAAATAAGTTTACAGTTACAGCAATTTATATGTTTTTAATTGATTTCGTTTTAATTACTGATTCTTAGGCAGGATGAATTACCTGCTAAACATACTTTTTTGTTGGGACTGTAATATTCCCATTTGTAAGACAATCCTAAAGAAGACTTTTTAAATCTTTACCTTTCTTTAAGGATTTCAACAAAAACCTTGCGCAAATCTTGCGCATAAAAAAAGGCTCCAAGTTTATATCGCTTGAAACCTTCGCTGGCGTTGCTCCTCCTATTACTCGGAGTTGCAACAATGAATGCATACTAAGCAGTAATAACACGTAAAATGTGTTGTTTGCTAATGTTCAAAATAAAAAAGCCTCTACATTTCTGTAAAGGCTTTATACGCTTGGGTTTCCTCGTTAATCATTTCGCTTTCGAGACAAGCGAAACAAAGACCTGTTGATTAATCAAGCATCTGCTGGACTCTTGCCAACTGATCTTGTTTTTTGTCCAAGTAGTTTAATGATAAAAGTACTTTGAGTAACAAATAAATTTCAACTAAATTTTGATGGTGTTTTTGAAAATCAAAATCATAAACATTTACAATTCATATAATTTATCAACTTTTAATCCCTCAGGAAATTTTTCATCTATAAAAATAATGGTCTTTTGTCCTTTCCAATCCGATATTGATTGAAGCAAATGTTTCTTCAAATTTTCATTGATATAATCGAAGGGAAAATGCAATATCCAAATAGGTTTGTTGGCAAGGAGCGCCCGACACCATATCAATAACTGTTTTTGAGAATCGTTCAAACCATTGCTTTGCTCCCCAATTTTAGAACTTAAAGTCAACTGTTGCGATTTTGGAACGAATTGCTGCAGTTCATGAAGCACCTTTTCACACTGTAGTTTTTTTTCAGGGTTTCGGCTATAAGAAATAGCCTCGAAAACAGTATTCCCATCTAATGGTATTTTAGCTGAAACCACTGTTATTTGCTTTCGAATCGCCTTTTCCGACAATTTATTGGCCGCATATTTACCAAAATAAATTACTCCTTCCGAAGGATTGTATATTTTTAATAATAATTTGATAAATGTTAAAGAATTTCCGCTGCCTGCGGACGATTTTAAATATGAAATTGAATAGGGTTCAATTTTAAGGTTAAACGGACTTTCATTATTATAAAAAACATTCTTAAATACAATTGCTTCCTCATAAAATTTAATTTTCCTTTTATAAGAAGTGCTTTCCGTCTTCAGCATAAAAACAACAATTAATTTTTCAAAAGAAATGTTCCCAAGTTTCCAAACGATATTTACAGTAAGAATGCGTCGGAAAATTGACAAAAATGAAATTATTAAAAGTATCAATATCAAAAAAGAGCTTTTGTCAAAGTCAATACCCGCGTTTTTTAAACTATAAATATAAAACATTGTGATTCCAACCATTAAATAAGTAATGAAGGGAATAATCGCATTGATAAGTGCCGTTATATGCTGATATTTAACGCCTATATCAAGTAACTTTAACGATCTTTTATTATATCTGTTCTCAAAAGGCACGTTTTTGTTGAAAACTTTAATTGGCAGAATTGAGCGCAATGCATTGTTCACAAAAGCCAACATTCCTGATCGCCGGTTTCTTCGTTCCACTGAAATACGGTATAAAACCAAATTCATAAAAAAAATAAACCCGAAAGCACACACTATAAATGTTAAAATGATCAGTGCCATATTTACGCTGTAATAACCAATGACCGTTGTCAAAATTGCAATCAGCAACATATCCTGCGCAAACCTAAAGATACCCTGGGTGAGGTAATTTTGAACGCTTTTTAAATCACCGCTATATCTTAGTAAGTACCTTCCAATGCCCTTTTCATCATAAATTGTTGTATGTATTCGTAATTGATGCGCGAAAAGTTGCTCTCTCAAGGATTTTGAAAATCGTTCTCCCAAATTCCCAATAACATAACGATTGGCATATTCAAAAAGAAAACGAATTAAAATAATTCCGATAAATAAAATCAAAAAGGCATTGAAACTATTGGTATAAATGAAGGGAAATCCAGAAAAAAACAATTTTAACCTAACTGATGAAAACTCAAAATTAAACTCATAAAACCGACCGATTGCGATTGGCACCAGCACCGTAAAAATATTATAGCAGAAACCCGATATAACAGCTAGTGCTGCTAAACCGGGATTTTCCTTAATCGACTTCTTAATAAATTTCCACTTGGTCACAGTTGTTTAAAATATTTTTTTTATCAATTATATGAATTATTTTTTCTGACATTAAATCTTCCATTAAAAGTACACTATATTTAGAATTCTGTCTAATTTCTTCCACCAATAAAGGACTTGTTGTTACCAATCCGGAGATTCCAATAACAGTAATGCCGAAATCTTCCAGTTGTTTTGCGCCTGCAATGCCGCTCAAGCTTTCTGATGCAGAAAATATTGCTCCTTGAAACTGACTTTTAAACGCTGAATGTTTCAATAAAGCATTCGTTTCTCGTTCCAATAATCCATCCGCAATTTCCACAATAACATAATCTGGATTCACTGAATTCACCATTTTAGTTAAAAGCGACTGATACAAATCTAAAAGCACTTCCGTCTCACACATATACGTTGACGGAAAGCCAAAATCACTAAAATCTATTGTATCATGGGCACCATAATCTTCAACAAAATTCTTGTCTTTGGTATAAGTTGTGCCTGTTAATTTAATAAATGCGACTGTTTTGCCGGCCTTTTTTAAACCGTATGCCAAAAAAGCTGCGCTTGATGTTTTTCCGCTATCCATACTTGTTCCTAACGATAGGATCGCTTTTGGTGAATCAAGAAAAGAAATTGGGTCAAAAGTTTGCAGTGGCTCGAAGTTTTTAATTGTATTTACAACTTGTCCATTTTCATTTACAACATAACCTATAAGTTCTACCTTAGTGGTTCCAACAAGGTCATAATTCAAATGCCACGATTTGGCCTGGCCTATTACGCCTCCTTGCCCCAATATGTCATAACTTTCCAAATAGGAATTAGGCACATAACCTTCTATCTGGCTTGTTGCATAACGGCTGCCGAAAGCACCCATAATTAAATCATCTGGCAAAATAACCGTATTTCTGCCGCTTTCTGTTTGAATACGAGTATGCTTGCCCAGCGTCAATACTCTAAAAATCGCTACATCACCTGCTATAGGTATGTGTTTTTCATTTATATCTGCCCTGATTTTTTGCTCCTTCACACTTTTGCAGATAATACCTACCTTAATGTCTAATTTATTGATCTCTTTTATTTTCATAATATGGGATTTATTTTTAATTAGTTAGTTAATACTGAATGTTAAACTTATGCCAGCCGCCGTATAGTCATTTTCACTAAGCGGACTGGTATTGAACTCATTTTGATACAAATAGTATAAAGATGTCGATAAAGGGAAATCATTAATTGGTTTAAACTGAATTCCTGACACCAAACGGTAACGTTTAATTCCTCCTGAAATATCGCCTCCTGCATAATAATAAACCTGATTTTCCAGATATGGGGTGATACTGGATTTTTTGATATTATAGGCCAACTTGCCCGAATAGATATAGCGCGACTTATATTTTTGGACTGCCGGCATGGAAAGTTGCGCCTCCAGTTCATGCTTAAAGGACAATCTTTTAACTAAATCATGTTTAAATGAAAAACTGGTGTAAATTCTGTCAAACTCAAGCTTATTAAACAAACCTGGCGTTATGTCATACAAATCACGTTTTTTTTGTGAATCATTTAAAAGTTCTTTTACATAGCCAACTTCAACAAAAGTATTTTTTACGATTTTGTAAGAAAGCCCTAATTTTCCTTGTGCAAAACTAAAACTCGATGGATTCGTGTTTTCTGCTAACATTGCTCCGAATTTCAGCTTAAAATTTTTGTTAATTTTAGTGTTGACATTTATGCCATACCAAATTTTAAATTCATTTGTTAAATCTTGGCTTTTGACGCCTTGCGAAATGAAAATGCTGAATATCATTAAATACATCAGTCTTTTAGGATACGTTTTATTCATAAAAAGTTTTTTTGTTTAATTATAGTGTAACAGCTGAAAACAGAAATACCCTACCTTTAAAACACAGTTTTAAATAAAAATTAAATTTTTATCACAATAAGTTATTCTTATAAATAATAATGTTGTCCGATAAAAATTCATTGCATTTTATAAATCTCAGTCTAAATGGGACTTGACAAACAGGTCGCC
>JAUYUA010000022.1 GCA_030694935.1 Lutibacter sp.
CGACAAACATTCAATAAAAAATTGTTATGGTGGAAAAATCTCCGATTTTCCAATCGAACAAATCTTATAAAAATACGATATGCGTCACTCTTTGGCATGGGAACTTAAAACTGACTTCAAAGGAACTTAAAAAACCAATGACAACTAAAACAAAAAGATTTCATTTAAGAGTTTACGACAACTTTCATTATATGGACGAATCCGAAGCATACAATCACGGAAAGTTTGATACTTATGAAGATGCCTTGATTGCAGCCAAAGCAATTGTTGATGAATTTATGGAACATAATTGGCAAAGCGGAATTACGCCAGATTATTTAATTGTACAATATTGCCTTTATGGAGAAGACCCAATTATTCTGCCTAACGAGCATGGTAAGTTTGAAAGTTTTTCAGCACGGACTTATGCAATGATCAGTGCAGTAGAGATTTGTCGTAAACTTGAAAACAAATAAGATGGAGGCACAGACACTTTATCAGGAAGCAATAAAATTTGCGACGGCGAAACACTTGGAGAAGGAACAAAAAGTTCCAGGAACTGACCTTCCATATGTTGTGCATTTAAGTAATGTTGCAATGGAAATAATAATTGCTTCTTCCAATACAATCAATTTCAATTTAGGTTTTGCAGTTCAGATTGCATTGCTTCACGACACGATTGAAGATACATCAACCAACTTTGAAGAATTAGAAAATAAGTTTGGAATTGAAATAGCGAATGCAGTTTCTGCATTGACAAAAAATAGTGAGTTACCAAAAGAACAACAGATGCTGGACAGTTTGGAGAGAATCAAAAAATTACAGCCAGAGGTTTGGGCTGTAAAACTTGCAGACAGAATAACAAATCTTCAACAGCCACCTTCTAATTGGGACAATGCGAAAAAAATAAAATACCAACAAGAAGCACGAACAATATTAAACGAACTCAAATATGGTAATGACTTTTTAGCAAGCCGACTAGAAGCAAAGATTGAAGAGTATGGAAACTATTTAACTGTTGACTAATATGATAAGAATTGAACTAACTCATAACAGCATATTTGCAATAGGCGGATTCTGGACTCCGTACATACTTTAGTAGTTACAGAAAGTTCAGTGCTCCGAATACACATTTGCGCTGAAAAGCCCACTTATCGAAAATATGCAAACTGTTTTGTGTAAGCTTGAAACAGAATATAATAATAAAATTCAGATGAATAAATTTATAATTGGAACTTGGAATTTAAGACACGGTGGAGGTAATAGAGTCAATCAAATACTTGAATCTATTGGAGAGAATAATAATTTGGATGTAATGGTCCTGACAGAGTTTAGAAATAATCAAAACAAGCCAATTATTGAAAATGGACTTAAAATTCAAGGCTTTGAATTTATTGCAACAATAGAGGTTGAACCAAGACTAAATTCAGTTTTAATTGCTTCAAAAAAGAAATTTCATAATATAGAAACCTTTCCAGATTTGGTAATTCATAGTCAAAGAGTATTAAAAGTAAAAATTGAGGGATTAAATATTTATGGTTGCTATTTTCCAGGACAAGATTTGAAGAAAGAAATTTTTGAATTTTTACTCACGGAAATTGAAAGTAAAGGAAAAGAAAATACAATTATAACAGGAGATATAAATACAGGAAAACATTATTTAGATGAAAATGGTGCTACATTTTTTCATTCCGATTATTTAGATAGGTTTGAAGAAAAAGGAATGATTGACGCTTGGAGGAAAATTCATGGAGAAAAAAAGGAATTCACTTGGTTCAGTAATGCTGGTAATGGATTTAGATTAGACCATTTTTTTATAGATAATAATTTATCAGACAAAATTATCAAATGTGAATATAAACATAAATATAGAGAAGATAAAATTTCAGACCATTCAATGATGATTTTAGAACTAGGTAAATAAAAAAGCAGCGGATATATAAGAAAACAGTATCTGCTAATCTATAAGCTCTAAAACCTGGAATTATTTCATCAGAACAAGCTTTAGAATCCAATAGTAGAACTGGAGTTAAGGTAATGGCTAATAGATTATTATATAGCAATTAAAATAATAATACTATGCAGTATATAATCTATGCCCAAATCGAATTTTATAAAATCCAACTTAATTACTTGTAACAGAAAAACATCCACATCTCCAGCAGTATGAAGTTTATCCTGAACTCGTTTCAGGATCTGCTGAATTGAAATACAATCATGTCAAATACCGCTTCCAATTCCGCACAGTAAAAACCACCGGAAAGGTGGTATTTACTTTTTGCCTTGAGCCTGCACTGAGCTTGCCTGTACTGAGCGCCGTCGAAGTGCCGAAGTGTCATCGCGAGCACAGCGTGGCAATCTGTTAAAATGGTGTCTCGATTTCGCTCCGTTTCCATAACAATGGTCTCAACTAAACAGCATGTTTAGCAGGCAATTCCGCTATTAAATATTGCAGGAAATCCAAAAGCAATGCAAGAATTTATAGGTTTAAGAAATAAATGCAAGAGGATTGCTAGAGGAGATTTCTGAATAAACATATTCCATATTCCGATATGGAATAAATTTTATTAATATCTTGTTTATCAAAGTTTTTATTTATAATATTGCATATTGGAATATGGAATATAGAGAATTATGAAAGCAAAACAAACTACAATAAGTCCACAAGATATTGTGGTATTATTAAAAATCATAACTTATAATAATCAACATTGGGAACAGGCGCCGATATCTGATGAGCTTTATATGAGTCAGTCAGAAATCAGCAAGTCAGTAGCACGTTCAAAATTTTCTGGTTTGTTAGATCCTTCCGGTAAAAAAGTTAGAAGATTGGCATTAATGGAGTTACTACAATATGGTGTTGCTTATGTTTTTCCACAACAACCTGGCCCAATGGTACGTGGTATTCCAACCGCACATTCGGCGCCACCTTTAAGTGATGTAATTGTAAGTAACGAACCCTATGTTTGGCCTTCCGCAAAAGGAAAAGCCCGTGGACAAAGTATAACGCCTCTTTATCCTTCTGTGGTAGATGCTGTTCAAAAAGATGAAAAACTACATGAATTATTGGCGTTGGTAGATGCCCTAAGAGTTGGAAGAGCACGAGAAAAAGAAATTGCCATTAAAGAATTAAAATCTAGAATTTTAGATGAACCTTATAGTCAAGATGAAAGGTTATTACTCATATAATAATATAAAAGGCATAATAAAATAGATGGAGAATAAAACTATAAATATTGCTATTGTTGCCCAAGTTGCAGCAGCATTGAAGGAACTTAAGGATAAAATGGTTTTTGTTGGAGGTGCTGTTGTAAGTTTATATACCGATGATCCTGCTGCTGATGAAATTCGCCCAACGGGAGATGTGGATATGACAATTAACCTATTAAATTTTGCAGATTGGGCCAGCATGCAAGAGCGTTTGGCTGATCTCGGTTTTAGTCCAGACCCAACTGGACATGCAATTATTAATTATTTGTATAAAGGAATTTCAGTAGATATTATGCCTTCAGAAGATAGTGCATTGGGTCCTGCAAACAAATGGTATAAGGTTGGGTTTAATAATTTGTGGACCATTAATGTGGAAAATGAAAAAATAAGTATATTATCCGCAGCATGTTTTTTAGCAACAAAATTTGAAGCATTTAAGGACAGAGGAGGTGATTATAGAACCAGTCATGATTTTGAAGATATTATATACGTATTAGACAACAGAACAACCATTGTTGAAGAAATTGAAAACGAACAAGCTGAAATTATAACCTACTTAAAACAAGAGTTTCAAAAAATTCACAATCATTCTTCTTTTGAAGAAATAATTTCTGTTCATATCCATCCTTTTATGATTGAAGAAAGGTTACCTTTAGTTTTGGAAAAAGTTAAAAAAATAATTGCTATATAATTTGTGTCATTTAACGAACTTAACAGTGTAGAACATTACATTATTTAAAGCCAATACCAGGCATTTGTACTGGGTGCAAAATGGCTGTTCCGGATTTACTTTTCTTGATGAGGTAAACGGTTTTTATGTCAATATGGTCATTGAAGTAAAAGATTTTGAAATAACTGATTTAATAGCGTGTTTTGACTTTAAAACTGAAGAGAAAGTTGCTAATAAAAAGGAACAACTTTTAATCAAGCCATTTTTAATTTTAATAAGGATGGTGATGATGTACCTTTTTAGATGTTGTCATCTCCCCCATCTCCAGCAGTATTCCGTTTATCCTGAACTTGTTTCAGGATCTTATGATTAATATACAACGGCATACAGCTTCCAATTCCGCACAGTAAAAACCACCGAAAAGGTGGTATTTACTTTTTGCCTTTGCGCTTTTTTTAATCCATTTCCATTAGAATAGTCCCAACAAAACATCATGTTTAGCAGGTAATAAGGTGTTCGCAATCCGCTTCATTTTGTTCCATAAAATATATCTGCAAGGGCATTTTACGTAAAAGAAAAGTTAAACTGGTGACAATAGTTATTTATTAAAACCCTAATCCCGGTAACAAACCCTTGCATATACCACAAATAGCACTACTGCGGTGACACATCCTCGTTTAGTGCTATTTGTTTATTTTTACTTCACACATTACACGGCTTACTCACGCACAGCTACTTTTTTACCCAAACCCTTTAAGGTTTTGCTACGCAAATATCCTTCATTGGGTAAAACCGCTGTTTCATAATTTGGCTCGCCTGCTGCTCGCTCGGGCCAAAAAAGGGTGTCACAGTTTTTGAAAGCGCCATTTTGCATATGAAATAACCGTTGCAAGCACCAATCCTGTTTCAACAGACCACAAATTTGATTTCACCAACCATCCGATTAACTTCAAATCATACAGCGGATTATCACATATTGCAAACGCTCGCAAGAGCAAAGTATTCCGTTCATTGTTCCTCGTTTTGGCGCTCCGTAAATTGTAATTCAAATATTAATTTTCTAAGCCATTAACCAACAACAAATCACAGCATCCAACAACCAAAGCGGAGCGCACACCACTCGTCACGCTTCTCTTCATAAATTGCCCTTGCCTGTCCGACGCATCAAAAACACCGCCACCCTTGCGTGTACCACGTGGGCGTGGGACGCACTTATGCCGATGGCAACGTGCTCTACCCACACCACCCTCGCTCATCTTCGCTGGCGGCTCGCGCAAAAATGCTCCTCATTTTTTGCTGCGCTGTGTTTAGAATTAAATAGGATAATGTACTTATTTTATGAATAAATCGCTGTAGAATATAATATTGCAGATTATAATATCATAATGTTATTAGTCCACTTTTTTAGCAATTCCATCAAGTCACTTTGGTTATAAGGTTTTGAAAGATAATCATTGCATCCGGCGTTTATTGCTTTTTCTCGGTCTTCTGGGAATGCATAGGAAGTTTGTGCAATTATAATAATGTCTTTGTTGAATTCCCTAATTTTTTTTGTGGCTTGGTAACCATCTAATTCAGGCATTTTAATATCCATTAAAATGATATCAATGTCTGGATTCTCTTTACATAAGCGAACAGCAACCATTCCGTTTGTTGCAATTAAGGGAAATTTGCAATAATCTTCAAGCATTATTTCAAGCATCAGTTGTGAAGCAAAATCGTCATCAACGATTAATATTTTTTTCATAGCGCGTAATTTTTCATAAAGATATTATAATCAACCTTATAAATGCCAATTTAAATTAAAAAAATATTCTAAGTAATGCTTTCTAAGTAACATCAGGAATAAAAAAATAAAAAAAGAAAGTAAAATTATTTGGCTCCCATCATCCAACGCTATTGGCTATAAAGTTCAGGCCCTCCGGGTTTTTAAAAAAATCTCCACCCTCAAATTTTAAAACAAACATTCTTTCAAAAATGAACTGAAAACTGCCACTAAGAACTGCCGACTTTAAACCCGGGTAGTATTTTTTCAAAAAAACTTGACAGCCATCCCACGCCAACAAGTAAACTACTTTCTTTTTTTCTTTTTTCTTTTAAAAATGATTTGTGAGCGAAGCGACACATAATTTTAATTGTCTTACTATGCCAAATTTCGAAATCAAAACACACCAGACCGGAAGAACTTATTCCGGACCACACTTTTTTATTCTATGTAAAGGATTGAACAGCGGCCGACCGATGCCGGAACCCTGTCCGAATTGTTTTGTGCTCACGACAAACTCCGAGGATCTCCGGGAATCATTATTTTACTTGTGTCTGGCCCTTAAAGCAGGGAAGTATTTCAACTTTTATTTAAAGGGAAGTGTTATTCCATTTATCTGCATTACGGATGCGAGAGCAGTCATTAAAAATGCTTTGCAAGAGAATGAGCAACAGGCCTGGGATCAGAAGATTTTAAAGCTTCAAAAAATTGAAGCTTTCGAAGCAAATTTAAAACTGCAGCTTAAAACAATTTCTGAATTAAAAATGGCCTTGTTGAGGTTTTAAACAAATTATAAAATGATAAAAGTAATCATTGCCGGAGGCAGAAACTTTGACGATTTCAACAAACTTTGCCAGGTTTGTGACGAGTTCCTGCAGAATCAAAACAATGTCGAAATTGTAAGTGGTGCCTATAAAGGTGCCGACCTACTCGGAGAAAGGTATGCTGCAGAACGAAACCACCCAATAAAACAATTTCCGGCCGATTGGCGCCGGTACGGAAAAAGTGCAGGACTCAAACGAAATATTGAAATGGCTGCCTATGCCGATATGCTCATTGCCTTTTGGGACGCTAAAAGCAAAGGCACAAAAAATATGATTGACCTGGCAACTCAAGCAGGTTTAATAGTGAAAGTCTTTTACTTTTAAATGATTCTGAACTTGCTTGTAAGCTGAGACGGGTTTCTATACCAGTTGACTTCGAAAAAAACCATCTAATATCAATAATCAAAAAATTTTTCTTATTTAATAAATAATTACACTTTTTTAAAGGAATAAATACCATTAATCTATCAATTTGACCATTTATACGGGAATCTGAATAATGAGTAGAATAACTAAAATAATCATCTCATTATTATGCGAGTATCTGATTACATAAAATCAATTGCCTAAGTTTACCTGAAACAGAAAAATTATTACAAAGATTTATTTTATTAGAAAATTAAGGTTTTAATACCCATTTAAAACTTTAGTTTATAATAAATTAAAAATTTTGAGATTTACACTACCAAATAGAAATTATTTAACTGATTCATAAAAGGCACCAAATGCAAAATCCATTTTTATATGTACTTCACCCAAGCAAATATGTAGTCGAAAAATTAGAAAAAAGGAATTTCTCTAACATCACATTATTGTCAAATGGACCAACCTTTCGGGTTTTTACGCTTACCAAAAGCAGTGGAAATAAACAAGTTATAACCCATTGCTAATAAAGATTTAAAATAATATATTTGAGAAAGATTAATTATTGACAACATGAAAACAAAAATTCTTCATATAATAATTATAGCAGTTAGCAGCTTTATGTTACTTTCATTTAGCGCGAGCAATAGAAATTATCAAACCGAATGTATAACAATTGAAACTGACGGCTATATTTCTATTAAAATTTGGAACATAAAAAAAGGCGTCAAGTATAAACCCGAACAAGCACGAAGAGATGCAATACATGCAATTTTATTTTCAGGAATATCTGAAGGTAATCGTTGTGCCACACAACCTCCAATTTTAAATAATTCTGAAGAACAAGAAAAATTCAAATCCATTCAAAAAAGCTTTTTTGCTAATAAAGGCAAATGGTCAATGTTTACAAGAAGTTCTGCAACTGAGACAACATTGCCTGCAATCCTTGGAGTAAAGAATTGGAAAGTTTATCAGGTTTCTATATCCAAAAACGAATTACGCAAATACCTGGAAAATCAAAAAATAATTAAATCACTATCTAATGGATTTTAAGATGAAAAAAATATCTCTTTTAATAATTATGCTTGGGCTTTTTGCTTCAACAAACACTTTATTTGGACAAGCAAAAAAACCGACCTTAATGGTTTTACCCAGTGATAACTGGTGCGAACAGCGTTATTTTATGACTGAGTTTGATAATCAGGGTACCAATCAAAAAGTACCTAATTACAAACAGGCATTTCAGGAGGACACCGAATTAGGTCAGGTTATCAGCAAAATTGGTTCGCTAATGATTGATAGGGGTTTTCCGCTAAAAGATGTTGAGCAAGAATTAAAATCAATAGAAGCTCGAACTGCAGAAGATAACATGACAATGAGTAGTACAAGTGGCTCATCAATTTCTGAAAGCCCTTTAGATAAATTAAAAAACAAGGCCCGGGCCGATATAATCATACAAATTTGGTGGAAAATAAATAAAACAGAACAGGGCAAATCAGTTTCGTTTGTGCTTGAAGCATTTGATGCTTACACCAGTAAGCGAATTGCAGCTTCAACCGGTAATGGATTACCAAACAATACAGATATTGTTCCAGTGTTATTGCAAAATGCAATTATTGCAAACATTGATCCTTTTGCCGCACAGTTGCAATCTCACTTTGACGATATGTTTAATAATGGAAGGGAAATACGCTTAACTGTTAAAAAATGGGATAGCTGGGAGAATAATTTGGAAACTGAAATCGATGGAAATGAAATAAGAAATTATATATACGATTGGCTGGAAAAGAATTCTGTTAAAGGGCGTTTTAATGAATCTAATACTACCGAAAATCGCATAGATTATGAACAAGTAAGAATCCCTTTATATGATGAACGAAATCGCGCATTAGATGCAAGGCAATTCGCAATTAATCTTCAAAAATATTTAAAAGCTGCACCATTCAATTTTGAAGTAAAACTAATGACTCGTGGATTAGGAGAAGCAATCCTTGTTTTGGGTGAAAAATAAAAGTGATTATGAAAAAATTTATAACGTTACTCATACTTCTTTGCTTTGTTTTTAAAGCCAATGCTCAAGTAAAACTAGATGATTTTGGCAGGATTGTTCTCAATACTTATTTGCCCGAAAATATACCTGTTCCAGCAGAAACAAAAACTTTCCTTACTACCAAACTCAATCAAATTACAAGTAATAATGGAATGGGTGGCAGCCAGGCAAACCCAAGATTCATTATCACAGCCAATGTTAATATAGGAACGAAAGATATCATTGCCGGCCCACCTCAAATGATAGCCCAAAATTTGGATGTTACGCTTTTTATTGGCGATGCTGTAACAAATACAATTTTCTCCAATGTTACATTGAGTTTAAAAGGTGTAGGCACAAACGAGAACAAAGCATTTATTGAAGCCATAAAAACTATTAATTCTAATAACAAAGAGGTCCTTTCTTTTTTAGAGGAGGGTAAAGCAAAAATTATTAACTTTTATAATGATGAATGTGAATTTACTTTAACAGATGCGAATACCTTGGCAAAACAAGAAAAATTTGAAGAGGCCATTTATAATCTTTCACTTGTCCCTCAGGTTAATAAGGAGTGCTATAACAAGTCATCAGAATTAATTGCAGAATTATATCAACAAAAAATGGATATGGATTGTAAATCTAAATTAAGCAAAGCTAAAATAGATTGGTCCGGAAAACAAAATTTAGCTACATCTGAAGATGTGCTAAAAATAATTACTGATATTAATCCAGATGCATCTTGCTATAATGAAGTTGTGAATTTTACCAAAGAGATAAGTATGAAAATAAATCAAGATGAAAGTGATAAATTGAAATTGGCTTTGAAAGTTTATAATGATAATCTCAATTTAGAGAAAAAAAGGATAGATGCATATAGAGATGTTGCTGTTGAATATGCGAAAAATCGACCAAAAGAAGTAACTTATAATAATATTTATTGGAGGTAATTATGTTAATGTTTCATAACACTCAAACACAAATAAGCCCTTGCATTGCATCGCAAGTTCGTTTTGCATTGAATTTAAAAAATAGCAATCCTAACAATAATAAAAGATGCTCAATTAATTATTGGATCCGCGTTATTGACACATTATCTAGAACAAATGGAATTAGTGACACAAATAGGATTCAAAATGCAATAAACTTATTTCATACGCTAAACTAGGAATCAAAGAAGATAGTTAATATTAACAAAAAGCACTTTATAATATTCAATAATACATAGTAATATTACTATAATTCCAACAGGCAAGAAATGAGCGAATCAAAATAGATTATATATTTAAAGTGATGTAAAAACCATTAAAAACAAAATATTCATGAAACAAATATTCCCCATTTTATTATTTATTTTTACTATAAGTACTTTTGGCCAAGAAAATGAATATAATACAGCACAAAATTTGTATTTAGCTAAAAATTATAAAGAGTCGTTAGAATACACCGAAAAATTATTGAATAATGATTTTGGGGAAATTAATGATTACGTTAAAGTCTATGTATTATCGATGAATGCCAATTCACATTACCAGTTAAAAAATTATAAATTAGCTTTTGATAGATATGATGAATATCTGAATTTTATTAAAACGACACCTCTTAAATTATTTAGTAAAAGTGATAAGAAAAAGTTAGTAAATGAAATTACTAAATTATTAGAGGATATTAAACAATCATATCCTTTAGCTTTAAGTGAAAGTAATCCAGCTTCTGATAATACAACAAGTTCTTCATTAACTGATAATTCTAATTTATCTTCTAATAACTCTGACCAAACAGTAACCATCTTAGTCAGCGGTAGCGGGAAAACGCAAGACGAAGCGAAGCAAAATGCACTGAGAAGCGCTATTGAACAGGCCTTTGGCGCATTTATTTCTTCTGAGACTATAATCAATAATGATTCTTTTGTAAGTGACAATATTACCTCATTATCTCAGGGGTCTGTTATAAGTTTTAATATATTATCCTCAAATATTCTCCCTGATAAGAATGTAACTCTAACAATAAGCGCTAAGGTCTCGATTTCACAAATGCAAAAGATAACAGAGAGTAAAGGGTATACTGCGACAATTGCCGGTGGTTTATTCGGATTGAATCTGAAATTATTCAAATTACAAGCTGTCGCAGAGGAAAGGGTTATATTGGATATGGCTCGTAAAAGTTTGAAAATTCTTGAAAATTCTATCGATTTCAAATTAGAAGTGATTCCACCAAAAAAGTCGGATCTACGTATTGTGTTACAGAACACAAAATTCGAAGGAAGATATTCTGATTTTTGGAAGAATACCGATCAGCTTTCATTCAATGAAATTTATATGATTAGACTGATAGTTGAATGCCAACCTAACACGAATTTAGATGTGTTTATTGACTATTTTATTAGCACGTTAGCAGCGGTAAAAATGAGTGAATCTGAAATTGATTTCGCTAAGCAATCTGGTAGTGAATATTACAAGCTGATTAATTTTAGCTCCAAAAGTGAAGAATCCTATTTCTATTTGCGCAATTTTGAATCGGTCAGGATAATTTCTTCATTATTCGAAAGATCCACTCTTAACCTTGTGAATTATGATATAGTTTCGAATGATAATTTATTAAATTACACGCCTTTTTATAAAAAAGGTATAGACGAGGAAGTAAGTAAGCATTACGCAATGTTAAAAAAACTCACAGAAAATATTCAAATTTTGGATTCCAATCATTATGTTTTTCCACATGGTTTATTGCCTGAAAGAGATTTTAATAATGGAAGATCTTTGATGACCAATTACCCTTCTGATTTTTATGGAGAAGGGGATAGTGATTATAGATTTTATCTTCTTAAAACTGATTCTGACTTTAGTGGTTTTTATTATAATGGTGATGTTATTTATCATAGAACCTTCAAAGGTACATATGGAGAATACAAAATAACGCCGGCTAAAAACAACACGAACCTCAGGTATCAGATATTCGACTATTATTTACCCTTGTCAGATGTTGAAAAATTAGATTCGATAAAAATAATCAAACATAACAGTCTATCCGATGCCCGTTAATTTAAATTTATACAAAACACATCCATGGTTAACCAAATTTCCAATTTTTAAAGATTCGAAATATTTAATAATTGGAACGCATCCTCCGATGCCCTATTGTGGGAAATTAGAATTTTACTATGGTAATATGAATGAATTTTGGAGGTTTCTTGATCAAGTTTATCCAGGGTTTAAATTATATTCAAATGGATGCCCTGAAATCAACGATATTTTATCTTTTTTAAAGAAAATCAAAATTTCAATTACTGACATTGTCAATGTAACTCATGTAGAAAAATTTAGCACTGATAAGGAAATGGGTAAAATACAACCTGAAGATCTAAACACTGAATTATTTAAATGGCTTAAAGATAGTTGTGTTGAAACAATTTACTTTACAAGTTTTGGAGGCACCAATTCTGCCAAAAACCTTTTTAAAAAATGGTATAGGAGTCAATTTGGCAAAGTGTGTAAACTTTCGTCTGAACATGAAAACGTGGTTGAAATGTTGGGCCGTCAAATAAGAATTATTGATCTTTTTTCTCCGTCACCAACTGCGAAACGAAGCTCGCCTAGAATACGTGAGTATAAAGATTGGTTGTTAAATGGAACTGGGAATAATAATTATGATGACTTTAGAATTTATTGGTATAAGAAATATTTACCTAAGTTATAACATGAAAAAATCACTATTACTGCTACCTTTTCTATTTTGTCTTTATGTTAACGGGCAAAGTATTAATGACGACAAAACTGCTTTTAGCAACTTCATCAAACGGATGTATACATCCAAACCCTTTGAAGGAGTAAAAATTATTGATGACTACGACCATAAATACCTTATTTCAGTTATCAGCCTTGAAAAAGCTAAATACACAAGTGAATCAACAATGAACCGTGTTGCCCAAGTAAAAACACAATCTCAAGCCAATACTTTTTTAAATGGAGCCACAATTTCAATGGATATTATAATTACAACGAAAGAATCTAAGGACTCAACCAATAATATAACAACAATTGTTGAAACGGTTGAACAGATTAAACAAAATTCTGTCGGTTTCTCACAAGGGCTTGAATTGTTAACGAACTTTGACAATACAGACAGACTTAGGATGGTTTTTATTTATTTCAGAGAATTGAAAAAAGAAACAAAATAGCAGGCCAGCAGCCGTTTTATAAAGCGGGGGTTTAGTGCTTTGAAAGTGAAAAGTTTGTGCTTCTGATGAAGTTTATTGTAGAAAAACCGAACCTTATTAAAGCGCCAATCCGTTAAAAAATCAATACTATAGAAACAAAATAATGCCTGGCTAAAAAGATTAGCTAGGCATTTTTTGATTTATCAGAATCCGAAAACAATTTCCTCAAAATATAGGAAACAAAAAAACTGACTACAGCGCCAATCACAGACATAATCGCCGTGAAAAGCAGATCATTCATCCCGATATTCAAAGCGGTGGACAACAATGTGCCGCCAATAACTCCCGACCTTATTTGAATATCATTAAACATTATTTTTCGGTTTCATTTTCATCATCAGAAACCACGGCCTGACTTACGGCAGTGGCCACAGTTCCTACAACGGTTAAATAAGTGGCAATGGTAATCACCAACGCAGGTAATGCTATGGGCGCTGCTATAATGGCGCCACCGGTGGCGGCCATCGCAATGCCAATATTCCGCAGCTTTCTGAAAAATGAGGGCGTATTTTTTTTATAACGATCTAGTAAGTTCATTGGTTAAGATTTTATGGTTAATGAGACTATTTCTTTTCGGTCAAATGCCTGATAGCATATCGACACTAATTTTTGCAATAATGGTTTTGAGGCCGTTCCTTTTCCGATGCCCGACAAAAAGGTGACCGGTGCAATGCAGCCCAACAATTCTGTTTTGGCATCATTGGCCGGATGGATCAAAATCAGGCTTCTTCCCGGAACATTTTCCAGGATCAAATGATGGCTAAACTTTTGGGAATATCGTGCTTTTAAGGTATAAACACCTTCCGGAATGCAGGACTTCATTTTCTGGTTTTCAAGCCAGGGAAGTTCAATGGCAAAGCCCAAAAACTTGTTATTATAAAAGAGGGCGCCGTTGGCACCCTCTTTAAAATAGGTTCTATGCAAATGCAGTTCCACTAGATAGTGTCTACATAAACAACCGCCAAGGCATTGAATGCACCATTTTTCAAGGGATACATTTGTCCGTTCACTTCCTGATAAAACTCAACGCCCAACACCTGGATCACAGGAAGCGTGGAGTTTGGAGTAAGTGCACTTACAAAATCATCAATGCCGGTGTCTGCACTGTCATAAGGCAAAATAGCCGTTTCATCATTTTCAAAAGTGGAGGTTTCATTTGCAAAATCCAATTCAGATGCACCAGTCACCAATTTGAAATGCGTGGTTCCTGCCGGAGCAGCAATTCTTACCGATGGTGAAAAAGAAGGGATGTTCACCGTCGCTTCACCCGTTACACGATTAAAATCGTTGCTGTAAGCAGCAAACAAAGTTGATCCCAATTTCCCATGGGTATTGAAATCGAAGCCACTGATAAGTCCCATAGAGCCATCTTCAATGGTGCGCATTCCGCGTTCATTGATGGCATCCGTTTTCACGACCTTTAAAAGATCGGTGGTCAATCTACTCACTACTCTTTTGTCTTTTGCATTCAGCAAAAGAATTCTGATGGCGCTTCGCACCAATTTTCCGCCTTTTCCGGCCCTGCCGAATTCGGATCCGTTTTCATGCGTTCTTTGAAACGCAGGATCGTTTTTCATTCTGGATTTGTCGATGCCGCCTTTTTCGCGGGCAAGGTGTCCGTCCGAAGTTTTGTAAAAGGAAATATCCCCAATAGTTCCTTTCAATTTAATAATACCAGTTTGTCTAGCCATAATTGAATAAATTTTTAATTCTCAACAAATCACCGTAGATTTATAATAAAATAAAAAAACGAGTGTCCATCCGTGCCGTTTTTGGTCATTTATACCGAAAAGTGTCATTTATACCGATATGACTATTTATGACCGGAATGATCACTTTTTACCGTATCGGTTATTTTATAATGTATATGGTTCCCTGATAAAATAAGATGAAGAGCTAAATATAGTGAAAAACCCGTTTTTCCAAATTCTGACCTAAATAGACCTGAAAAGCCATATAAAAACCCAATTTGACAAATTTAAAAACCCGTTTTTACATAAAACATTAAAATAAAACCCATTATTACAAATAATAACCTATTTTTCCACTATATTTGAAAAACTATTTTTTACCGAAGTTTATGGATATTACACATTTTTCACTTAAAATAACTATTTTTCACGGAGAGCAAGCGCCGGAAGAAGGCATAATTGCAGGATACGGAGCACTTATTGAAGGCTTAAAATTAGAAATGCCTTTTCCGGAACAATTGGCGCTTATAAGTGAAAAAAGGCGAAGTTATACTACCGCGAAATGGAAAGTGTTTTCATCAAAAAACACATTTGAAGACACCTTATATAAGCACCTTGTTTTTGCATTAAAATATGAAGGCGTCAACCTGTTATTCTTTAAAAAATTTGCTGAAAAGCTGCCGGAAATAGAGATTGTCAAAATACTTCAACTTGAGCCAACAGGGCAATATAGCCGTAAAATCTGGTTTTTATATGAGTGGCTGATGCAAAAGCAACTTAACATTGAAGATTTAACCATTAAAAACTTTGTGCCATTGCTCGATGAAAATTTACAGTTTTCCGTTAAAGGAATACGATCAACGCGCCATCGTATTATAAACAACCTGCCGGGAACTAGAGATTTTTGTCCGCTTATCACTAAAACGGAAAAACTGGAAGCCTATCTTGAAGCCAATTTATCCGATAAAAAAAATAGTTTCTTAAATACCATCCACAAAGACATCTTGCAAAGAGCTTCTTCCTTTTTGATTTTAAAGGATTCCAAAGCATCATTTACCATTGAGGGTGAAAATCCAGGAAATAACAGGGCAATGCGTTGGGCAAAAGCCATAGGCCAGGCTGGACAAAAACCGTTAAGCAAAAGCGAGTTGATCCGCTTGCAACAGGTTGTAATTGAAAATACCCGTTTTCTGGAAATGGGATTTCGAAAAAAAGGCGGATTTGTAGGGGAACACGACAGAATTACAGGCGAACCCATCCCTGACCATATTTCTTCAAAAGGACAAGATGTTGAGCAATTGATGGATGGTTTAATAGCCACCAACAATTTGTTGCAGGATGAAAGCTATGATGCTGTTTTAGCGGCGACTGCTATCGCTTTCGGATTTGTGTTTATACACCCCTTTGTTGATGGGAATGGCCGATTGCATCGTTATATCATTCATCATATTTTGGCTAAAAAAGGATTTACGCAGCAGGGTGTTATTTTCCCGGTTTCCGCTTCAATTCTGGATAAAATTGAAACCTATAGGGAAGTTTTGGAAAGCTACTCACATCCATTGCTGGATTATATTGAATGGAAGGAAACCGAGGACCATAATGTGGAAGTTCTAAACCAAACCATTGATTTTTATCGTTATTTTGATGCCACAAAACAAGCTGAGTTTATGTACGAATGTGTGGAAGATACCATTTTAAGAGTCATCCCGGAGGAGGTGAAATACCTTCAGCGCTATGATATCTTTAAGCGTTATTTGGACAATAATTTTGAAATGCCGGATAAATTAGTGGCTACGCTGCTTCGTTTTTTAGAACAAAATAATGGTGTTTTATCAATGAGGGCAAGAACAAAAGAATTTGCGGCATTAAACGACAATGAGATTAAAAATATAGAAGAAAAATATAAAGAAATTTTCACTATAAACTAAAATTTCTGGAACATTCATCACTGCCTCATTTGATGTTTAACCATAGTTGAATAAATTTTTAATTCTGAAAAAATCACCGTAGATTTATCATAGCGTAAAATTCTTGTTCATTGTGTTCCATACACTTAGTTTGTGTATAGCTATTTTAGGACGAGTCAAAATGGATACAGTATGGATAAGGTATGGATAAAGCATAGATAGAGTATGAAAAGGCAGAAAAGAACTTGTATATATCCAAAAGATATTCAAATCATCACGGGAAGAAGTGAACGGTATGGGCGCAAATTATTGAGGGAAATAAGATTGTTTTTAGATAAAAAGCCTCGTCAGTTTGTAACAGTAAATGAATTCTCGGAATATACCGGTATTGAGCTCAATATCATAAATGAGTACATTTTAGATTAAATACCAAGGGGCTAATTAAGGGTGCGTTAGATAAATAGCTCCCCTCCTAACCCCTAAAAATAAAATTAATCATTATAACTCAGCAACAATCTTATAAAGTTCTTATCATTCTTTTTTATGCGTTTTGTAAATTAGTCGGTTTAAATATTGCATTTATAACGGCGATAATCGCCGTTGAAACAATCATCATAATTTATGGTAACTTTTCAGAGCAATTTTTAATCTATTTTCTCATTGAGCTTTACAAACCTTTCATTTATTGGTACCATTGATTTTAATAGGTCTTCGACTAAGTACTTATAAAAAGTATCATAACAGCCTTCTATTATCCTTATTTTTTATACGCTTTAACATATAAATATAATATTTAATAAAATAATATACGTAAATACATATAATTTAGTATATTTACATTAAATTATACTCAAAAGCATATAATGAAAGATTTAGCACAGTTTGTAAAAGAGCGCAGAAAAGAAGTGAATTTAACTCAGGAAGAATTTGCCGAAAGAACTGGTGTAGCTTTAACAGTCATCCGAAAAATTGAACAAGGGAAAACGAACCTCAATATGGACAAGGTTAATTTGGTGCTAAATATGTTTGGGCACCAATTGGCACCAGTCAGTTTAAAAGAAACCAATAATTAAGCGATGAGAAGTGCTGAAATATTTTACGACACAACCCTTGCCGGTAAATTAGTGGAAACAAATGATGGGGAATACACATTTACTTATACAAGTGATTATGTGCAGCATTTTCCCAAGCAATTTATCACATTTACACTACCCGTAAAAAGTGAACCCTACAAAAGCAATCGGTTATTTCCTTTTTTTGAAGGATTAATTCCTGAAGGTTGGTTATTAAATATTGCATCAAAAAACTGGAAGATCAATCCAAACGATAGAATGGGATTGTTATTGGCGTGTTGCCAAAATTGTATTGGAGCAGTGAGTGTTCAACCAATAAAGGAAGAAAATGAAGCATAAGTGTTTATATTGTTATCAAAATTTGACTACTGAAACTGATTATCACGAAAAGTGCAGTCTTAAATTTTTTGGAACAAACCAAGCTCCAAAACTTGAATATACATTTGATCAAATGGCAGATTTAGCCAAAAATGTGGTGGAACGCAGTGTTTCAGTTCCGGGAGTTCAGCCAAAACTATCAATGTCTTTTAATGAGGAAAAAAGGGATCAGCGGTTGACGGTTGTTGGTGCACTGGGTGGAAACTATATTTTTAAACCACCATCACTGGAATATCCAGAAATGCCAGAAAACGAACATTTAACAATGCGATTGGCAGCACTTTTAAAAATCAAGACGGTTCCCTCATCTTTAATCAGATTGAAATCTGGAGAACTTTCCTATATCACAAAACGTATTGACAGAACTGATGATGGAAAAAAAATACATATGCTTGATATGTTTCAGATAACGGAAGCTTTTGATAAATATAAAAGCTCTATGGAAAAAATTGGGAATGCCTTAGGTAAATTCTCAAGCAATACTCAATTGGATAAATTATTCTTTTTTGAATTGACCTTATTTAGTTTTTTGACAGGAAACAATGATATGCATTTAAAAAACTTTTCAATGATCGAAACGGCCTCCGGTTGGGTTTTAGCCCCTGCTTATGACCTGTTAAATGTAGCGATTGCAAACCCTGAAGATAAAGAAGAATTGGCCTTGACATTGGGAGGAAAAAAGAATAAGTTAAGAAAAGAGCATTTTGTAAAATTGGCATTGGATCTTGGGTTAAATACCAAACAAATCGATGGCGTCTTTAAACGTTTTTTGAATAAGAAAGAAGATCTTATTAAAATGATTCATCAATCTTTTTTATCGGAAACCATGAAAGAAAATTATATAGAACTTCTCCAAAAAAGGTATACAACAATTTATAATTTGTAATTGAAAAAAGATAATTTTTATATAAGCACAAAAAATTAGGAGTGTTTTTTTGTCAAGACAAAATGAAATTTAACTCCTTTTTTGAAACTACAATTATAAATAGACACAATTTACGTCAAATATCAAGTGGCTAATTCAGGGATTTGTTAAAACATCTCTCCTCCTAGCCCTAAAAACAAAATTATTTCATTAAAAATCAGCAGCAATCTTATAAACTTCTTGTCATTCTTTCTAAGCATATTGTAAATTGTTCAGTTTAAATAACATATTTATAACGGCGATAATCGCCGTTAAAACAACACTTTTGTAAACTAAATAATTTATATTAACTTTGCGTAACGGCGATTAACACCGCAATAAGCTAAACTTTTAAATTATGGCTGTAATATATAAATAACATATTTAATGCAAAAATATACGTAAATACATATAATTCAGCACGATTAGTTTTAAACAAGCTTCTACAGATATGAGAAAATAAAAAACCCAACATATATAGACTATAGCGGGAGAATTGCTATAAAATAAGCCTATATTTTTGCATCTTATTTAACCGAATTGTTCTTTCCCAATTGATTTAAAAATGAATTATATTCGCATTTCTAAAAAGTGAAAACAAAACTGACTTTGGATGTAACAATTTCGACTTTCAACCGACTATTAACAGATATCACTTAAATTTATAAATTAATACATCAATGAAAAAAATTATTTTATCCTTAATTGTGGGTATTATGCTTATTCCTTCAAACGTAAAAGCCGACGAAGGAATGTGGTTTTTAATGTTCCTTGAACGTTTAAACCACCGCGACATGCAAAAAATGGGCTTGCAATTGACAGCTGAAGAAATCTATAGTATTAACAACCACAGTTTGAAAGATGCCATCGTTCAGTTCAACGGAGGCTGCACTGCTGAAGTGATCTCAAAAGACGGATTGGTATTAACCAACCACCACTGCGGATACAATGCAATTGCCGAGCTGTCTACCTCAGAAAATAACCTTTTAAAGAATGGTTTTTGGGCACAAAACAAAAAAGAAGAAATTAAACCTGCCAGCCTATTTGTTCGTTTCTTTGTGCGAATGGACGATGTTTCAAAACGTATTTTATCAAAAGTAAACGATAAAATGACGGAAGCTGAAAGAGAAAAAGCAGTAAATCAAGAAATTGCTTTAATCGAAAAGGAAAATAATGAAGGCGGAAAATATACTGTTTCTGTACGTCCTTTTTTCCAAGGAAATGAATATTACTATTTTGTTTACCAAGATTATAGAGATGTTCGTTTTGTAGGTGCACCTCCAGAAAATTTAGGAAAATTTGGCGGCGATACAGACAACTGGGAATGGCCACGCCATACTGCCGATTTCTCAATGTTCAGAGTTTACGCAGATGCTAATGGAAATCCGGCAGAGTATTCTCAAAACAATGTTCCTTTAAAGCCAAAACACTATTTGCCAATTAATATAGGTGGTGTGAAAGAAGGCGATTTTGCCATGATTTTAGGTTATCCTGGAAGAACCAACCGTTGGATGCCAGCAGGCGGTATTGAGCAAAACGTGAAGTTTGCCTATCCTGCCTGGGTTGAAGGAGCCAAAACAGGTATGGATCAAATGAAAAAATATATGGATCAAAGCGATGATTTGAATCTTGTGTATGCTTCAAAATTTGCAGCAACAGCAAATTATTGGAAAAACCGTCAGGGAATGATTGACGCCTTAACCAAATTCGGAACTGCAAAATCAAAAGCAGATCAAGAAAAAAAGTTTAATAAATGGGCCAATAAGAAAGAAAATAAAGCAAAATACGGAAACGTAATCAGCAATATCAATAAATATTATGCTTTAACAAACGAAAAAACGCTTCACGATAATTATTTGCAACAATTGTTCAGAACTACTGCTTTTGGAACCATAAGCAGATCTTTAGGGAAACAATTGGATAATTACGTAAAAGCGACTCCTGCAAAACGTGCTGAATTGGCGCCAATAATTACTGAAATGGCTGATGGTATGTTCAAAAAATTATACCTTCCGGCTGAAAAAGATCTGTTGGCGGCGCAATTGAAATTGTATGCAACAAAATCTAAAGGATATGCAATTGCTCCGGAAGTAGCAAAAATTGGTGCAGCAAACAATTACGATTTCACAAAATATGTAAATGCGGCCATTGATTTAAGCATTCTAACTTCAAAAGAACGCGTAATTGCCTTTTTGGAATTACCAAGTGAAGCGATGCTGGAAAATGACCCATTGTATGTATTGTCTAATGATATGGTGTCTCATTTTAATACAAAATCTGATGAGATTGTAAAAGCTGAAAATGATTTTGGATCTTCTTTCCGTTTGTTGGTGGAAGGGTTGCGCGAATCAAAAATTGGAACTATTATATATCCGGATGCTAATTCTACGTTGCGTTTAACTTACGGAAAAGTGAGTGCATTACCGGCTGACAAACGTAATGATGCAAAAATAAACAACTATACCACCATGGACGGTATGGTTAAAAAATACAAAAAAGATGATCAGGAATTCGATTTGCCAACGCGTTTAATCGACATGAATACAGCACGAAATTATGGCCGTTTTGTAGATAAAGATGGCTCTATGCACGTTAATTTTTTGACTGATAATGATATAACTGGCGGTAACTCAGGTTCACCGGTATTAAATGGTAAAGGAGAATTAATTGGCTTGGCATTTGACGGTAACATTGAAGCTATGGCCGGTGATGTAATCTTCGATCCAAAATTGCAAAGAACAATCAATGTTGATATCCGTTATGTGTTATGGGTTATTGAGAATTTCTCGGGTGCTAAACATATCGTAGACGAAATGACTTTGGTGCAATAGTTTTTTATCATTTTAAACTTTAAAAAACCGTTTCGAAAGAAGCGGTTTTTTTATTGGTTTCATTTTGCTGTATTGATGAATGAAGACAATTTTTTATCAGTAAGTGACAAAAACATCTATTTTTATCAAAAGTATGGAAAGTGCTTAAATAAAACGTTCAACAGCAAAATAGCAAATTAATAAACTTAAATTAAAAGATTCCTAGCATTTACTTTATTATTTTTGCCGAAGATTTATTTTAAAATGCCATTAAAAAAAAAGCAACGCGCTGCCTTAAGTACCTATTTCTTTTTATCGGGTTTATGTTTTGCCACTTGGGCATCGCGAATTCCAACCATAAAAGATTTTTTTAATTTCAATGAAGCGCAATTAGGCACGGTACTACTTTCAATGCCAATTAGTTCGCTTATTGGATTGCCAATTTCAGGCTGGCTTGTTTCAAAATTTGACAGTCGTTTGCCGTTGATTGTGGCAATGATGTTTTTAACAATGGCGCTTTCGTTTATTGGTTTTGCCGATACCCCGTTTTTGCTGGTGGCTGCGCTCAGTTTGTATTCTTTTAGTTCGCGTATTTTATATATTTCAATGAATACGCAATCCATTACCATTCAAAAAAAATATACAAAAAAAATTGTGGGATCTTTTCATGGTCTTTGGAGCACTGGTGGATTAATAGGTGTCGTTTTTTCAACCATAATGGTAAAATACAATGTTCCTTTACATACACACTTAACCATAATAGCAGTATTTATCGCAATCTTCTCCTTATTGGTGTTCTCCTATACCCTTAAGAATGATAAATCAACTTTTGGCAATAAATTAATTTTCGGAAAACCCGATCCTTTTATTTTATATTTAGGATTGCTGGTCTTTTTTGCTGCAATTTGTGAAGGCGGAATGTTCGATTGGAGTGGTGTTTATTTTAAAGAAGTGATAAATGAACCCATTTTTACCTATGGATATTTATTATTTATGGCAGCTATGGCATTTTCCAGATTTTATTCAGACAGATTAATGGATGTAATTGGATTGAAAAAAACATATATTTTTAGTTCGTTATTAATTGCTGCTGGTATTTTATTGGCAATAACATTCCCCTATTTCTATCCGGCATTGATAGGTTTTTGCTTGGTGGGTTTGGGAACGGCCGCCATTTTTCCAATGACATTTATGCTTGCCGGAACCTCAAAAAAATATTCACCGGGAATGGCGATTTCAATTATATCAACATACGCTACGGTAGGAATGCTTATTGGTCCGCCATTGGTAGGCTATGTGGCACACGCTTTTAGCTTAAAGTATGCCTTTTATATTTTTGTGGTTGCTGGTTTGCTATTTATTCCATTGTCACAACTTTTCTTCAAACATCAGGAAAAAAAATAAATAAATAAAATATTAAAGTAGGAGACAAAGTTAAATAAAATATTCATTTAACTTTGTCGTCCTCTCACACCACCGTATGTTCTTACGTGTACGGCGGTTTCCATAAAGTGTACTACGAAATAATTGTTTATAGTTCTCTGTTAGTCTATAAAAGC
>JAUYUA010000014.1 GCA_030694935.1 Lutibacter sp.
CATTTAATAGGACATTTCCTGGAATTTCTTTCTGAATTGCAAAGGTTTTCTAATGTTGGGAAACACTTCTCTTGTGCCGCCAGATCCCACAATGCTAATGTTTCCGTAGCCTAAGATTCTTCCTAAAATGCTTTGTTCAACATTTACGCTTTCAATTTTTGAATGGTTCATTTCAAAAGTTTTTCTGCTGATTAAACCAGTTTTGATAATGACGCGTTTGTTGGTGATGGCAAATTCATCGGTATATCTGTCAATAAGCGGCGAAATAAATAAGGTGAAGAGTGCTTTTAAACTAAAAAAGATGATCCAGTGATAGGTGGTTTCCAATTCAACGCGTTCATCATTGATTAAATTGTCGTTTACGTATTTTCCCATTTTTAGGATTTTTAATGCTATTTTTTGTCGTTATAACTGGTTAATTGTATGAATTTTTTTAAAAAGACAGTTAATTTGGTCATAAATAATGTCATTAGAGACTATAGACCAAAGTCTATTTTCTCTATTCTCTTCTCTATATTCTTTTTAAAAAAGTCCGTTAATTTGGGCGTCAATTTTGTTGATTACGGAATATAAATCTTCCGGATTGTCCACAAAATTTAATTTGTCCACATCAATTATCAGTAAATTTCCTTTGGTGTATTTGGTAATCCATGCTTCGTAGCGTTCATTTAATCGACTTAAATAATCGATGCTGATGGAATTTTCGTATTCGCGTCCTCTTTTATGGATTTGCCCAACCAAAGTTGGAATGGTGGCTCTTAAATAAATCAGTAAATCGGGCGGGGAAACCAAACGTTCCATCAATTCGAACAACGATTCATAATTCACATAATCGCGGTTGGTCATCAGTCCCATTGCATGAAGGTTGGGCGCAAAAATTCGGGCATCTTCATAAATGGTCCTGTCCTGGATCAAATTTTTGCCGCTTTCACGTATTTCCAATATTTGGCGGAAACGGCTGTTTAAGAAATAAACCTGCAAATTAAACGACCAGCGTTCCATTTCGGCGTAGAAATCATCTAAATAGGGATTCTCCTCAACAGATTCGTAATGGGGTTCCCAATTGTAATGTTTGGCTAACAGTTTGGTCAGGGTGGTTTTACCTGCGCCTATATTACCGGCAATTGCTACGTGCATAGTTAAATTTTAAGTGAATTTGAAAAAAGCTAATTTACTTAAATTTTTTATGTTTTTACAACACAAATTTCAGCGCTTTAAAAAATTAACTTATAACCGTAGCCGCGAACGTTAATAATTTGGATGGAAGCATCGTCTTTTAGTTTTTTTCGGAGTTTGGTGATAAAAACGTCCATGCTGCGGGCATTGAAGAAATCATCGTCTCCCCACAATTTTTTCAAGATAAAAGAGCGGTCCAAAACCTGATTTTTATGCTGAATTAAATGAGATAGCAACTCCGATTCCCGGTGTGTCAAAGTTTCTGTATTGCCATTAAAAACAAGCGTTTGGTTTTTAACATTGAATTGATAATCGCCAATTTTAATGACTTCGTTGCCATTTTCATAATCGCCTCTTTTTAAAAGCGCGTTGATGCGAACGATCAATTCTTCCATGCTGAAAGGTTTTCTTAAATAGTCGTTTCCGCCTAAATTAAAGCCTTCAACAACGTCTTCCGTTTGCGATTTTGCCGTTAAAAATATGATGGGAATATCGGGATTTTCTTTTCTGATTTCTTTGGCAAGCGTAAATCCGTCTTTTTTGGGCATCATCACATCCAATACCAACAACAGTGGATTTTCGCGTTTGTAAGTGGCGTAAGCAATTTCGCCATCGGCGCAAAGCAGCACTTCAAAATTTCGGGTTTCTAAACTTTCCTTAATTATTTGTCCTAAAGAAGGTTCATCTTCCGCCAGCAATATTTTTACGGGATTAGGCATTTGGCAATTCAATTTTAAACAAGGTAGCGTTTTTTACATCATAAACAATGGAAATGGTTCCGCCGTGTTTTTCAATAATATTTTTGGTGTAATACAAGCCAATTCCAAAACCTTTTACATTGTGCGTATTTCCTGTGGGAATGCGGTAAAACTGTTCAAAAATCTTGTCCTTATGATTTTTCGGAATGCCGTTTCCGCTGTCTTGAACGGTGATGCAAATACTCTTTTTTTGAGAAGACAATTCCACAGTAATTGTTTTTCCGCCGTATTTCAGCGCATTGTCAAGAATGTTTCCAATGGCATTTCCAAAATGAAATTTATCCACATTTAAAACCGCATCTCCAATAGTATTTATGAAGTTGATGGTTTTTTCAGGAGCGGCTATTTTATAATTCGCAATCGCGTGCTCAATAAGTTCGGCAATAACAACAGGTTGTTTGCTAAGCGCCAGCTGTTGGTGCGTTAATGCAGCGGTTTCCAATATTTTTTCAACCATCACATTTAAATTGGCCACTTGTGAATTGGCGATGGAAATATATTTTTCGGCCTTTACTTTATCATCCAAAGCATTAAAATTTTTCATCGCTTCAAGTGCAGTTGAAATGGTGGCAATGGGCGTTTTAAATTCGTGGGTAATGTTGTTGATTAAATCGTTTTTAACTTCTGCCAGCTGTTTTTGTTTGTAAATGGTTTTTAACAAATACACCAAACTCGCGATAATGCTGATGGACAAAATCAGCGACAATAAAATACTGATGAAGGAATTTTTTAGCAAAATGGCTGTTTCATTGGTAAACCGAAGTTCCAAATGGCTTCTGTGCGGTAAATAAGTTGATTTTGAAACAACTGTCAAATGCTTTTCGGGAAAATTCTCAAGTTGGTAGTCAATGGTTTTTTTGTCGAAATTGTCATCGGAAATCCAATGAAAATAATCATAAGTCATTCCGTAATCAATGCTAATATGGGTACGTTTGAGTTCTTCAGCCAAATATTTATCTAATTTCTGAAGATCTAAAGTATCTCTTGAAATAGAGATAAAAACCTTGGAAATTAAACTGTCTATATTTTTTGGAATTACGTGGTCTGGCGTAAAAAAAGCATGATTTCTTTGGCTGTTGATGAATAAAGGTTTTTGATTTTTTTGCTTTGCGATATTTTGTAACGTGCTGTCCACTTTTTTTCGCAAACCCCATTTGGTATTGGTGCTCACCACGATGGTATCTAACTGGTCTTTAGAGTTTTTTGAATTGGGAGAGGTGAAAGTAATAATCCCCGATTTGGTTAAATTGGCAAAATAGGCCTCCACAGAATTGTCCAAACTTAATTGCACTTTACTGATTAAATTTTGCTTGTTTAGCTCATATTCACGGTAATTCCAATACACCTGAACCGCAATGGTGGTAAATATGGTAACGCCAATAAAATAAACAACCCATTTGTAATTTTTCTTATCCATAATCACAAAGTTAACTACATAAATTGGTTTATAATAATCGCTTAACAATCGTTAACACTAATTAACTGAATGGTATTTTATTAGCGTGTATATTTGTTGTGAAAAAAATAACTAAAATCTCGTAAAATGATAAATATGCTATTAAAAATCATGGTATTGGTTTTTTTGTTAGTGCAAACTGCTTTAAGCGCCCAGGATTTTCAGGGAAGCGCAGTTTACCAAACAAAAACAAAAGTTGAAATGGATTTGGCGGCTTCGGGCATTCCGGCCGACAGGATCAAGCGGATTGAGGAAATGATGAAAAACCAAATGGAAAAAACCTATATTTTGACATTTGACAAAACGGCTTCCGTTTATAAAGAAGAAGTGAAATTGGATCAAGGCGCTGCCGCTGGCAGCCCAGGAATGCGTTTTGCCATCATGGGCGGCGGCGCTTCAGGAAAATATTATAAAAATACGCAAACAAAAACATCAGTCAAAGAAAATGAGTTCAGCGGCAAAAATTTCCTCATTAAAGATGCATTAAAAACCTACGAATGGAAAATGGAACAGGAAACCAAAATGATTGGCAACAACCTGTGCTTTAAAGCAACCACCATTATTGAAATGCCTGCAAATGCCAATAGTTTTTCTTTTGGAAGACAGGAAAATAGCAACAAAGATCCCAAAAAAGAAGAGGAGGAAAAAATAGAATTGGTTCCTGTTACTGCTTGGTACAGCATGGACATTCCGGTAAGTCACGGCCCCGGAGATTATTGGGGATTGCCGGGTTTAATTTTGGAAATCAATGCAGGAAACACCCAAATTATGTGCACAAAAATCGTGATGAATCCCAAAGAAAAATCCGATATCAGTGAGCCAAACAAAGGAAAAGTGATGACCCAAAAAGAATATGACGTAATGTTGAAAGAAAAAATGAAAGAAATGCAGGAACGTTTTTCTAACGAGCGCCAAAAAAGTGGTGGCACAGGTTCTGGGATGCACATGAGGGTTAATTAATAATTTGCAATTCAAAAAACGTAATTACGAAAAAGTAGCTGCCAAGCGACAGCGAAGTAGCAAGATTGTGGCAATCTCTTTAATAGAAACAGATTGCCACAGTTTTTCCAAAACTTCGCAATGACAAGACTGCCCGACAGCATCCCGATCTATCGGGACAGCACGACAAAAAAACTAAAAACTCACAACGCATCATTACATTCTTTAAATGAAAAAATCATTAACTTTCCTCATTACCATTATATTCCCTTTTGTCATTTTCTCACAATCCATAAAATTGGAAGGAACCATTAAAGACAAAGCAGACAAGCCTTTGGAAATGGCAAACGTGATTGCTTTTAAAAAAGGCACCAACATCTTGCAGTCGTATTCCATTACCGATTCAAAAGGAAATTACAGATTAAGTTTGGATCAAAATGAAGCTTATACTTTAAAAGTGAGTTATTTGGGGTTCAACACAAAAAATGTGGAGATTGTTGTTGGTAAATCTGCTTCAGATATGTCACAAAATATTGTGCTGGAGGAATCCAACGAAGCTTTAAATGAAATATCAATCACCTATGAAATGCCGGTGAAAATTGTGGGCGATACCATCGTCTACAACGCCGATTCATTTACTTCGGGAAAAGAAAAAAAGCTGGAAGACGTATTGAAGAAATTACCTGGAATAGACATTGATGCCAACGGCGAAGTGGAAGTGGAAGGAAAAAAAGTGCAAAAAGTGTTGGTGGAAGGAAAAGAATTTTTCGATGGCGATTCAAAATTGGCAACACAAAATATTCCCGCAAGTGCCATTGATAAAGTGCAGGTGCTTAAAAATTACAACGAAGTTTCGGGAATGCGCGGCGTTACGAACAATGAAGATAACATTGTCATCAACATCAAATTAAAGCAAGGAAAAAAACGATTTTGGTTTGGGGAAGTGAATGCCGGCGCTGGCGATAACGAAAAATATACTGCAAAACCAAAACTGTTTTATTACAGTCCGGAAAAAAGCATCAACCTGTTGGCCGATTTCAACAATATTGGCGAAGCGCCTTTTACCATGCGCGACTATTTTAGGTTTACGGGCGGTTTGCGCAGCGGTATGGGCGGCAGTGGAACCAGTTTTAATGTGTCATCGGGCGGATTGGGTTTTTTGACGACACAAAACAACCGGGCACAAGAAATCACTTCAAAGTTTGGAGCGTTGAACTTCAGCATGGCGCCCAAAAAAACCATTGATTTTAACGGTTTTGCCATCGTAAACGATTCAAAAACTGATATGTTTACGCAGTCAAATACCGTTTACAACAAATTAAACATTACCGATATTAGTGAAACTTCGGCCACGCAAGGCAGTAAATTGGGGATGTTAAAATTTAGTACTACCTATAAACCAACCAATGATGTGCACATCAGTTATGATATTTTCGGAAAACTGTCCGAACAAACTGAAATGCTCGACGTTACTTCAACCCGACGAAGCGCCGATGCTTACAAAGAAGAAAAACCGGCGACTTTAAACCAGAATTTCAATTTTTATTATACCATTAACGAGAAAAATATTTTTGCTGCCGAATTGCAGCACCTTTATGAAAAAGACAAGCCTTTGTACAATTCTTTGGCAACTTCACAGCCGTTCGAAATAATCCCTTCCAACAATGCCGAAGCTATTATCGACCTTATCCAGAACAAAAATACTAGTACTAATAAACTGGATGCGAAGTTGGATTATTACTATTTGTTATCGCCAAAAAGCAATATCAACATTACGTTGGGAAGCACATTGAGCGACCAAAATTTAACATCGGGAATTTTCCAAAATTTGGCTGATGGCAGTGTGCTAAATTTTAATGATGAGCAGTTGAAAAATGAAGTGAATTATAATTTTTTCGATTTGTTTTTAGGACTTCATTATAAAGTGGTTTCGGGAAAATTCACTTTTAATCCTGGCGTAAGTTTGCACCAATACATCACAAAAGACAACCAATTAGGGACGGAAATTAACAAGAACCAAACAAAATTATTGCCAGATTTGTATGCGAGTTTACAGTTAAAATCATCAGAAAGTTTGCGTTTCAATTATTCCATTTCCACCCAGTTTTCCGACATCAATAAAATTGCGGAAGGTTATATGTTGTCCAATTACAATTCTTTGACGCGCGGAAATAGACTCTTGGAAAATGCGTTGTATCATCGTTATTCCTTAAATTATTTCAGTTTCAGCATGTTTTCATTCACCAATGTAAATGCGTCGGTGAACTACAATAAAAAAGTAGACGGCGTAAAAAATAGCACAGAATTGATTGGGGTGGACCAAATTTCGTATCCAATAAATTCAAATTTGGCCGATGAAACGTTTTCTGCAAACCTAAGGTATGGCAAAACATACAGCCGATATAAAACAAATTTCAGGGCAAATTTTTCAAATGCAACATTCAACAATACGGTAAATAATGAGGAAATAAAGTCGAAATCACTTTCACACAGTTACCAGGCAAGTGTGGGAAGTAAATTTAAAAATGCGCCAAATTTTGAGGTGGGGTACGAAAAATCATTCTCTGAATATTCAAAAACGGGCAGTACTACCGACAGGCCTTTCGCAAATATAGAAATCGGGTTTTTGAAAAACTTCATTTTAACGGCCGATTACAGTTATTACAATTACAAAAACGATGATAATACGGTGAAAAACACCTATTCATTTTTAAATGCAAACCTATATTATCAGCAAAAAGACAGCAAGTGGGAATTTAAAATTTCGGCAAACAATTTAACCAACAACATGTCGATGAACACCGACAGTTACAACGAAATATCGGACAGCAATACCACTTCCCTGTACTTTATTCAGCCAAGATTGTACATGTTTTCAGTGAAATATAATTTGTAGGGTTTACCCTCCTTTTTGGTGGGCGTTCCCTGCCGGCAGGTCGGGCTTTACGCTCATATCTTTCATTGCAAAGTTTTTGCAAAAACTTCGCAATGAAAGGATAACCGCTTCAATCCCTAACGCAAATCTCTTAAAAAATGAAATGAATAGAGAAAAATGATTTGCGTTCTTTGCGTTTTTTCTTTGCGTTTTTTTGCGGTTAAATGTAAATTTCAATTGAATTGATTTTTACTTGGTTATTATCATAGAATCCGCAAATTGTATTCCGATTTATGATATTCGATTTTTTAACCTTTAACCTTTTTAATTCCCCCTTCGGGGGTTAGGGGGCTTCTTAAAGATTCAAAACACCATTTTCCCCAGCGGCAAAATCATTCCATAAATAATCGTCGGCTTCTTCATCGTTTACGTAATCACCGTCAACGGCATATCTAAATTCGTACGATTGCCCTTTTTGCAAATCCACAGTTCCTTTAAAAGTCCCGTTTTTTAATTTTTTTAAAGGGTCGGCTTTTGCATTCCAATGATTAAAATCACCAATTACTGAAACATTCTGGGCATCTTTCGCAACAATGCTAAAAGTTACCTTGCAATTGGATTTGTTTTTTAAGTACTGTTTTTTAATTGCCATAATTCATAGTGTTTATTTGATACAAAAGTAGCAAACAATTTCATTAAATCCTTAAAAGCAATAAATTGTAACAAAGAATTGACATTTTGTTAATTATGAATTCATAAACTGAGGGTAATTCAAATCTTTATCAAAAGAAATTTTAAAATAATTAATAAAAAACGATTTAAAAATTCGATTAATATCCAACTAAAAGGGTTAAATTAGTACATTAAATCCTTAAAACAGGGATTTTATTTTTCCCCCAATCAAATAGAAACGTATGAAAATCTCCCTGAAATCAAAAATAATACTGGGTTACATCTTTAATTTTATTGTTATTCTGTCGCTCGGCGTAATTTATTGGAATCAAATTCTGCCTGAAATGCCCCTTTTATGGGATTGGATTTCCTTAGCTTTAATTGCACTTTCTGTGGGAATGTTAACCGTTGTTTATTTTGTCATTCGGACGCAACTCAAAGCAAAAAATGCAGCTGAAATGGAATCTTTGGAGAATCGTAAATTACTGCAATCAATTATTGACAATACCACAAATCCCATTTCCGTTAAAAAAATAAATGGTGAATATTTGCTGATCAATAAACAATATGAAACCATTTACAAGTTGAAGGATGAAGACATCAAGGGCAAAACCGATCACGATTTTTTGCCTAAGGAAACGGCCGACAGGTATCGCAGTACAGATTTGGAAGCCGTAAAATTGGAAAAGGAAATTAAGGTGGAAGAAGTTCTTGAACAATCGGACGGCTTGCACACCTATTTGGCCGTTAAATTTCCTTTGTTTGATGCGGCACACAGGGTTTTTGCTGTGGGAACGATTGCTACGGACATCACCGAAAGAATCAACTCCCAAAAATTGTTGGTGGCCGGAAATACATTTTTTAATCTCTCAAGAGACATGCTAATTATTTCATCAAACGATACCTTTATAAAAGTTAATCCGGCAACCACAAAAATATTGGGATACACCGAGCAGGAGCTTTTGGGCAAACCGTTTATGTCGTTTGTATATGCGAAAGACATTGATTCCACCTTGCAGGAAGTTTCAAAACTTCAATCAGGCGTGATCACCGCTAATTTCGAAAACCGATTTGTGTGTAAAGACGGTTCTTTAAAATGGCTGAACTGGACAACGTACCCAGATGTTGAAACCGGACTTTTATATGCGGTGGCAAGAGATGTTACGGCCAATAAAGAATATGAAGAATCATTGAAAGGCGCTGATACTTTTTTCAATATGTCTGTAGATATTTTGGTTGTCGCTTCTAAAAATAAGTTCATAAAAATAAATCCTTCACTAAGTAAGGTTTTGGGATACAGTGACTTGGAATTAATAAGCCAGCCTTTCACAACGTATATTTTTCCTGAAGATTTGGCTGCTACAGAAAAAGCAATTGAAGAACTTCAAAAAGGAACGCCCTTGGTAAATTTTGAAAACCGATGGGTGTGCAAAGACGGTGATATTAAGTGGTTGTCATGGACGGCAACAATTGATGCCGCCACAGGAATATTATATGCCATTGCCCGGGATATTACAGCCCAATTAAAACTTGAAGAAGAGGAACAGGCGGCGCTGAACGATTTATATGAAAATGAACAGAAATTAAACTTGATTTTGGAGAATATCAGTGATGGCGTTATTGTTGCGAATACCGATAAACAGGTTGTGTTGGCAAATGATATGGCGAATGAATTGTTTGGAACAGATGATGACACAAAGATTTCAACCAATTTTTCCGAGCATTTTGAATTGTATTTCCCCGATGGGAAAACAACATTTCCCATACAAAAACTTCCTATGGAAAGGGCTTTGGTTGGAGAATCTACCGATGATGTGGATGTGGTGCTTTTTAACCCAAAATTGCAACAAAAGAAAAGGGTTTTATTAAGCGGAAGGCCTATATTGGACCAGCAAAATAAAGTGGTTGCCGCTGTAATCACCATTAAAGACATTACCAAATACAGAAATTTGGAAGAGGAATTAAAAAGAACAGAGCTCAAATACCGCAGTTTAATTGGTTTCAGAAAAGATGATGGATCCAAAGAATCCGACGAAAAGAGTGGAGATAAAGCATCCGATAAAAAAGTATAATATTCCTGACAAAGGGATTTATCCCCTTGGAAAAAAAGCATTTAACATTTAACATTTAACATCAATTTACATCCAAAATAAAACCCAAATGATTCTAATTGACCAACCTTACATCTCTGCATTTTTGCTTAAAACCATCAAAGAAAACCACCTTGAAATTGTGTCCACCGAAGCGGCCAGAGCGATGATTTTTGATGATTCATTAAACTGGATTTCAGAAAAAGAAGCTGCGGAATTTATAAAAAAAAATCCAAACTCACCACTATACACCAATTCGGAAAACACCATTAGCTGGATAGAAAAAAATTTGGCTTCCACAAAATTGCCAAGCCAAATTCAGGTTTTCAAAAATAAAATAGAGTTTCGCGAATTGCTGAAAGGTATATTTCCAGATTACTTTTTTAAAGGCATCAAATTTGAGAAATTGCAGCATTTATCCATAGACAACATAAAATTTCCGTTCATCATAAAACCGGCGGTGGGCTTTTTTAGTTTGGGCGTGCATAAAGTGGATAATCCCGAAGAATGGCCATCCATTTTTAATAAAATCACGAATGACATCACTGAAATTAGGAGTTTTTACCCAAATGAAGTGGTGGATACCTCTAATTTTATCTTGGAAGAATGCATTGAAGGTGAAGAATATGCGATGGATTGTTATTTCAACAAAGAAGGAAAACCTGTCATTCTCTCTATTTTACACCACCGATTTTCAACAGGAAAAGATGTTAACGACCGGGTTTATACCACTTCTGAGGAAATTATTGAAAGGCATTTGCCAAAAATGCAACCATTTCTGGATTCGCTTGGCGCACTTGCCAAATTGAAAAATTTTCCTTTTCACGTGGAGGTACGCATTGACAAAAACGGAACCGTCATTCCCATCGAAGTGAACCCGATGCGATTTGGCGGCTGGTGCACCACGGCGGATTTGTCTTATTTTGCATACGGATTTAATTCTTACCAATACTTTTTAAATGGCACAAGACCAAACTGGAAGGAATTGTTTAAAAAAGGAAAAAACAAAAAATACAGCCTTATTTTGCTGGATAACAATTCGGGAATTCCCGAAAACAAAATTGCGTTTTTCGATTACGATTTGCTTTTGTCCGATTTTGAAAATCCGATGGAATTGAGGAAAGTGGATTTCAATGAGTATCCTTTTTTTGGGATGGTTTTCGTTGAAACAAGTTTAGGGAACGAAAAAGAATTGGACCAAATTTTAACTTCCGATTTGAAGAAATACATAAAAGTGAAAAATGCTTAAATTGTTACGAAATTAAATTTGGAAACCTACAGATAAATTTAACTAAAAATACATCAAAAATGGGAAAAAATGAATTTGACAAAGGGATAAAATTCTCTTTCAACGAAAGTATAGCGTATGCAGAAAATGCAGTGGTCAGCAAACAAATACTGAAAAAGGAAACCGGCAATATTACTTTATTTGCGTTCGACAAAGGCGAAGGACTGAGCGAACACACCACGCCGTTTGATGCGGTTGTTTTTGTGGTTGACGGGAAGGCTGATATTATCATCGACGGAAAATCAAATATTTTGGAAGCCGGCGACACCATTATTATGCCGGCCAATGTTCGCCACGCCTTAAAAGCAGTTGAAAAATTTAAAATGGTGCTGACAATGATTCGCGGCAATTAATAAGTGTTTCATTTTAATTGTTTTTTTGGAAATAATTTTTTGTGAAAAATGAACATTGACATTTATAAAACCGAAGATTTTAAAATTACGAAATGGGCGGGAGGGAGCACCACCGAATTGTATATCTATCCGCCAACCGCAAATTTTGCAAGCCGTAATTTTGATTTTAGGATCAGCTCCGCCACCGTGGAAGTTCCGCAATCTAACTTTACAAAACTTCCTGAAATTTCCCGCCAATTAATGGTTTTGTCAGGAAGCATTAAAGTGTCGCACAAAAATCATCACACGGTTCAATTGCATAAAAATGATATCGATTCATTTGAAGGCAATTGGGAAACTTCCGCCGTCGGAACTTGTGTCGACTTTAACCTGATGACCAAAGGCAATACCAAGGGAAAAATTTCGTCGATTGCTGTTTCAGCTAATAAAATCTTGAATTTTAAGTTAGATGCAACTTGTGAATTTATTATTTTTTATGCGTATGAAGGAAAATTGCAAGTAGATTTTAGCTCAGAAAAGCGAAATGTAAATCAAGGTGAATTATTGATGATTCAGCATCCAATCAATGAAGTTGCTAAACTGCAAAGTTCAGAAGATTGTATGTTGGCTGTTGTGCATATTTATAAAAAAAGCATTTATTTATAACCTTAATGGACCTATGTTTTACTCAATTTCGATTTATTTCTTTGTGTAATATAGTTAGTTGCTCTCTGAGGAGTTTTGTATGATTAAAAGCTGTTGAAAGCAAGACTAAAGAATGAATTTACTCCGAAAAAAAAACATCTGAAAAACGAGCTTTGACACCTTGACAAAAACTAACGAACTGACATTGGCTTCACACAGACCGATCTGAATGGTTTAAAATTTTTTTCCACCGCACATTTTAAAAAATAATTTTAACCAGCTGCACATTGGCACATCCCGATAAATCTGGAAGAATCAATTTTACGACGCTCGACAGAAATGTTGAAAATAATTTGGAACAATTGGCGACAAATCAAAAATCTTTTTCTACTTTAGACATATTATGTCAACAGAGGTTATGTCAACAAAAACGATAGGCGAAAAGCTAAGACAACTTAGGGAACAAAATAAAATGCCTTTACGAAAGGTTGCTGTTTTGCTCGACATTGATGTGGCTATTATTAGTAAAATGGAGCGTGGAGAAAGAAAACTTTCAAAAGAAATAGTTTTGAAGCTCGCAGAGATTTACAACTATAACGCAGACGAACTTTTAATCTCATTTCTCAGCGACAAAATTATGTTTGAGATTCAAGATGAAGAATTGGGAGAAAAGGCGTTGAAATTGGCAGAAGAGCGCGTAAAATATTTAAAAGCTAAAAAGAAGAAATGAGCGTATTTGAAATAGAAAAACTTCGGGAGGAATTTTCAAATATACCAATCAATATTGAAGATGAAATAGAGGAAGATTTCTTTTGGTGGGAAAAAGGAACGTATCGCTTTGATATTTGGTATTAGTTTGACGAAAAATTGCCTAATAGAGTAGTGGCTGATATTAATATTGATGCACAAGTGAACTTTTATATATGAATAAACCAACAAATAGATTTATTTTGTGGTTTAGGAGGTCTTTCGTATGGCTTTATTGAGGCTGGTTATGATGTTGTTTTCAAAAATAAAAAACGATGAAAAAAGAATATATAGCTGAACTTTTTAAAAAGTTTGAAGATGCCTGTTATGATTACGAAGGTGTTGAATATTGGAGTGCAAGAGAACTTCAAACAATTCTTGGATATTCACAATGGAGAAACTTTAAAAATGTTATTGATAAAGCAGAAAGGTCATGTGAACAAGCAGGTGAAGATATCAAAAACCATTTTGCCGAATTCAGCAAAATGGTTGAAATTGGAAGTGGTGCAAAAAAACCAGTTGAAGATATTGCACTCACGAGATATGCATGTTACCTTATCGCCCAAAATGGTGACGCAACTACAAAGTCTGAAATTGCTTTTGCCCAAACCTATTTTGCAGTACAAACCCGAAAGCAAGAAATAATAGAAAATAGATTATTGGATGTTGCAAGGGTTACAGCTCGTGAAAAACTTTCGCAATCCGAAAAGAAATTATCGGGAATTATTTTTGAAAGAGGTGTTGATAATAAGAGTTTTGCAATCATTCGCTCGAAAGGAGACCAAGCTTTGTTTGGAGGCAGGACAACCAATGATATGAAACGAATTTTGCGAGTACCGGTAAATCGTCCATTAGCAGATTTTCTTCCAACCTTAACAATCAAAGCTAAAGATTTTGCAACTGAACTTACTAGTCATAATGTTGTGGACAAAAACTTAAAAGGTGATGCTAAAATCACGAAAGAACACATCGAAAACAATTTGGCAGTGCGGAAAATGCTCCAAGACAGAGGTGTAAAACCAGAACAACTTCCACCTGCCGAAGATGTAAAAAAAGTAGAAAGAAGATTAGATAATGAAGAGAAAAAGATTTTAAAAGAAGCTAAGAAAATTCGGAAAAACAAGAGCTTGTGATTGTAAACACTAACGCAACTGCAATCTAAAACGGCGGCTTTGCACATAAATATAAAATTAAAAATTATGAAAAGACAACGAGTTGACTCCTCTAACCTTCCTTCAATTGGATATGATGCAGCTAATTAAATGAATTCTAGGCCTCTTTTCAATGAATACTCCTTCCTTAAATCAAATTCAACTATTTAAAACTGTTTTCAGAGGCAGAGAAGATGTGTTTGCTGTTCGTTGGGAAAAAGGAGATAAGAAAGGCTATATGCCATCGTACTTTTATGACCCATATCGTTTAAGGGCGCATAAAATGAATGGAGGAACATTTCAGAGTTTTACAGAGAAATCTTATCTGAAACTTACTGACGAGCAAATCCAAAAGCATTTGGACGGCTCCCAACAAATCGGGGTATATCCTTTATTACAAGACAATACCACTTGGTTTTTAGCTGCAGATTTTGATAAAACTAATTGGCAGGATGAAGCCGTTACTTTTCTTAATGCTTGTAAAGAAAAAGAAATTCCATCCTACTTGGAACGTTCCCGTTCAGGAAATGGCGGACACGTTTGGATTTTCTTTGAACAACCTTATCCAGCTATAAGAAGCAGAAAAATTTTCATTTCCATATTGGAGCAATCAGGCGTATTTTCATTGTTCGATAAAAGCTCAAGCTTTGACAGATTATTTCCTAATCAGGATTTTCTTTCTGGTAAAGGTCTTGGAAACTTAATTGCACCTCCTCTATTTAAAACTACTTTAGAGCAAGGCAATAGCTGTTTTATTGATCCAAAAACGCTAAAACCAATTATCGATCAGTGGCATTTTCTACAAAACATAAAAAGAGTGCCTGCTTCTGCACTTGATAAATTATATCAGGATTTTTCAACAACCAACAAACCTGTTTTTCAAAAAAAAGAAATAGGAAATATGCTTATTTCATTAGAAAATATAGTGACTTTAAGTAGGGATGAAATGACAACACCATTGATAAATTTCCTGAAAGAAGAATTGAATTTTGCCAATTCCGAATTTATCATTAAGAAGAAAATTGGTAAAAAAACTTTTGGAACTGAACGCTTTTTCAAATTAGTGGAAGAAACTGAAAACGAAGTAATCATTCCGAGAGGATTTATTGGAAAACTAATTCGATTTTGTAGAGAAAATCAGATTGAACACAATTTGTTGGATGAAAGAAAGAAAAAGGATTGTGTTTCATTTTCATTTAATGCTCAATTGCGAGACCATCAAAAACAAGCCCTCAAAATTATTTCTAAAAAAGATTTTGGCGTAATTGTAGCACCGCCCAGTTCAGGGAAAACAATTATAGGATTAAAAATTATTGCCGAAAAACAGCAACCTGCCTTAATTATTGTTCATCGCAAGCAATTGGTTGAACAGTGGATAGAAAGAATTGAAACTTTTTTGGGTATCCCGAAAAGTGAAATCGGTAAAATTGGTCAAGGTAAAAACAAAATTGGGAATAGGATTACAGTCGCCACTATTCAGAGTTTACCAAAGCAGATAGAGAACATTGAAACAGCATTTGGTACAATAATTATTGATGAATGTCATCATATTCCTGCTGAAACTTTTAGAAGTACCATTGAAAAACTGCACACTTTTTATTTGTATGGACTAACCGCAACACCATTCAGAAAGTACAGTGACGGAAAGTTGATTTTTACGCATATCGGGGAAATTATTGCAACGATAAAACCGAATGAAATTGAATCATTCAAGCAAGCAAAAATTGTGATTCACAATACGGAATTTGATGTCCCTTACAATTCCAAAACAGATAGTTTTGAAACACTTTCAAAAATATTAATTCACGATTCCACAAGGAATAAACTTATTTTAAAAGATGTAAAAAGAGAATTAAATACAGGTAAAAAAGTTGTTATCATTACCGAAAGAAAGGAACATATAGATTCACTTAATCAGTTTTTGAAACAATCTTATGAAGTGGTTACATTAAGTGGAGAAGATTCGGAAAACAGTAGAAAATTCAAGTGGCAAATACTGAATGAAGGAAGCTTTCAAGTATTAATTACAACAGGGCAATATTTTGGCGAGGGAACTGATTTACAAAATATAAATTGCCTTTTTCTGGTTTATCCTTTCTCATTTGAGGGGAAATTAATTCAATACATTGGCAGAGTTCAGCGTTCAGAAATTTCACCTATTATTTATGATTATAGAGATTACAGAATTGATTACCTGAATAAACTCTTTTTAAAACGGAACACCTACTATCGCAAAATAAATAAACATGCAACCTTGTTTGATGAACCAACAGAGGATAAGCCCGTTTCGAGCGACATCAAAACCATAGAAAAAACGATTAAAATAAAGATTGAAGAACTTGAATTTGGGTATGGCGTTGTTTCTTTCAACTATCTGATTGGCGAGATGAATACTGCCATTGAGTTTGAAATAGAAAATTTGGAAGTAAGACCAGAATTTGATGTATTAAAACCGTATTTTTCAAAAACATTAAAATCAAAAAACATAAGTGTTGATATTTTCGCCGAATTTGAATACGGGAAATTAGTTTCGCAATTGGCCAATTCAACTGATATTGAAAAAATCAATCAAGAAGTGGTTGAAAGCGTAAAATTCCAATTCATAACAAAAAACATATTGGGCAAATTAGCTACTACTGATGAAAACTTGTTAACTGTCAAGGGATTAGGAAATCAAAATCTATACATTGACGGAGCTATACTATTGGAAGATATTTTAAAAACCAAAAACTTTAAACATTCGCAAAATATTAGGTATTTAGCAGACAAACACCAAAGCAATCTTATGAAAATCAGATTTGTATTAAGTCCTTTTTCATTTGTATTTCTTTTGTCAGGAGAACAACAATATCATATTGTATTGGAAACACTAGACACAGAAGAAGCTACATATCTATGGCATACTGATAAAAGCAAACAAAAGCTTATAGACAAAGTAAAAGATATCGATACGCAACTCAATATTATTCGCAACAAAGGAAGGCAGGAGTTCTTAGAAACAAGTCCTAATAACTTTTCTAAAATTATTCACGATTATTCAGACATCAAAAAAGGATTTATTATTTGGAAAGATTTGTTGGAAGAAAGAATTACGTAACCCGGAAGCACAAACACACACATTTGCAAGTCGTGCAGAGCCATCGCAAAAACCAAAGCTTTCAAAAGAATGTGCTTTGCCACCCTAAAGAAATTATTTTTTAAATGCCTTCCTTTCTAAAAAAATTAAACTTACAAACATTCAATAAAAATATGGCGTAGGCGGAAAAATCTATAATTTTACCTGGCACAAATCATTGGCCATTATTGGCTTATAATTTAACCGCAAGGAACGCCAGGTTTTTTCGCAAGGAACGCAAAGCACTGTTTATAAAAACTTAATACTTTGCGAACATTGCGCCTTCTTTGCGAGCATTGCGGTTAAAATAATTATTAAACTGCAAAGTCCAAAAAATTGACCATTGGCTGTTGTGCATTTTTATAAAGAAAAGACTGTTTAAAAGCATTTAATTTTAACTGCAAGGAACGCTAGGTTTTTCGCAAGGAACGCAAAGTGTTTATTTTAATCTTAACACTTTGCGAACATTGCGCTTTCTTTGCGAAAATTGAGGTTAAACCGACTTTTAGAGAGCCTCTTTTTATAAAATAAATCTATTTTTACAAGCCAAAAGCTGCTTTCACTTCATCAACAAAATCCAGTTTTTCCCAGGTGAAAAGCTCTACATCAATGGTGATTTCGGTGCCGTCAACATTCAGAAATGTTTTTTTGACAACCTCGTTTTTTCTTCCCATATGTCCGTAAGCCGCAGTTTCCAAATAAATTGGATTGCGCAATTTTAAACGTTCTTCAATAAAGGCAGGACGCATATCAAAAAGCTGGTCAACGATTACGGCAATTTCCCCATCCGATTTTTTTACTTTTGAAGTGCCGTAGGTATTTACATAAATCGCCATAGGTTTTGCAACGCCAATGGCATAGGAAACCTGCACCAAAATTTCATCTGCAACACCGGCTGCGACTAAATTTTTGGCAATATGACGTGTGGCATAGGCACCGCTTCTGTCCACTTTACTTGGATCTTTGCCTGAAAATGCGCCACCGCCGTGAGCACCTTTTCCGCCGTAAGTGTCCACAATAATTTTTCTGCCCGTCAATCCGGTATCACCATGTGGTCCGCCAATCACAAATTTACCGGTCGGATTTACGTGATAAATAATGTCGTCATTAAACAATGCTTGCAAGCCTTTCGGTAATTTGGCAACCATTCTCGGAATTAAAACAGCAATCACGTCGCTTTTAATTTTAGCCAGCATCGCTTCATCGGTTGGTCCAAAGTCGTCGTGTTGCGTGGAAACCACAATGGTATTAATTCTTACTGGAACATTGTCATCAGAATATTCAATGGTGACCTGACTTTTAGCATCGGGACGCAAATAAGTAATTTCTTTATTTTCCCTGCGCAATTCGGCAAGTTCCAATAAAAGTTTATGGCTTAAATCCAACGCCAACGGCATATAATTTTCGGTTTCGTTGGTTGCGTAACCAAACATCATTCCCTGGTCACCTGCACCTTGTTCTTCCTTAATCGCCCGGTCAACGCCCTGATTAATGTCTGGAGATTGTTCGTGAATGGCCGAAAATATGCCGCACGAATTTCCGTCGAACATATAATCGCTTTTGGTGTATCCAATATTATTGATGACGTCTCTGGCTATTTTTTGAACATCCAAGTACGTTTTCGATTTAACTTCTCCCGCCAAAACCACTTGTCCGGTAGTCACCAATGTTTCACAGGCAACTTTCGAATCGCGGTCAAAAGCCAAAAAATTATCGACCAAAGCGTCTGAAATTTGATCGGCAACTTTATCTGGGTGTCCTTCTGAAACAGATTCGGACGTAAATAAATATGACATAATTTTTTTAGTTATTTTAGGTTTAATCTTATAAACGCAGCCATTTTTTTTTACCCGCCGGCTGGCAGGCCTGCCTGCCGGCAGGCAGGTCGGGCTTTTCGTTACAATCTTTTTTAATTTGCCGAAATGGCAAATCAAAAAAGGATGTGTTTATCCTGAGCGGAGCCGAAGGACAATCCCTAACGCAAATACTGTTGTAAATAGAACTTATCCTTATATTATTAATTAAAATTGAGGAAGCTGTTTGGTTGCGTTGGTCGCTAAAGAAGTAAATAATTACTGCTTTAGCATTTTTTAACGAGGTTGCAATCAGTTCAAATTTTTCCTCCTGAAATTCAGTCAGCAAATTTAGGAAAACTAAAAATTATAACATGTTAAAAAATGATTTTTATTTAAAAAAAACTTGCACGTTAAAAAAATGTGATTACATTTGTGGCATCAAAAAAACAAAAAATGACCATAAAATTGAACAATATGATGTGTATGATGTGTAAAATTTATGCGGAGTGCCCTATTGTTTAAAATTCAATAATATATAAAACAATTAAAAGCCTCTGAATTTTCAGAGGCTTTTTTTATAACCAACACCAAAATGAAAATAAAATTCCAAATAAACCAGTTTAACATTTGTTGTATGCAAATGCGAATGATGCAAATCATCATGAAAAGATATTGCCTAAACTGATTGGAATAAAAAAATCTATAACGATTAAAGTCCCTTTGGTAATATCTAAATCCAAAGGGACTTTTTTATTTCAAAACATTCTTGTAAGATTAAATTTGTAAAACCAACAGGTCGCCCCGATGGGGCTTTAATAATTGAAATTTTATGCTTTTCTACAAACATTTCGCTCCTACGGAGCTGATTTAGTCCCATCGGGACGACCTGTTTGTAGCAGAAAAATAATTACCCGCATAAAATAAGCCCCAGCGGGGCGGCCTGTTTGTCAAGTCTGATGAAAATGAGATTAAGAATTTTTATAGAACAACAATGATTTCAAAAACTAATATAAAAATATAAAAACATAAAAAAATGAGCACACAAAAATTTTCAACACAAGCATTACACGCAGGACACGATGTAACCAAAAATGGAGGAACCAGAGCCGTTCCAATTTACCAAACCACTTCGTATGTTTTCCATAATTCGGAACATGCCGCCAATCTTTTCGGACTTGCCGAAGCAGGTTTTATTTACACCCGTTTAAACAATCCGACCAACGATATTTTGGAGCAACGACTTGCGGCGCTTGAAGGCGGCATTGGCGCGGTGGTTACCGCTTCCGGAACTGCGGCCATTGCCACGGCTTTATTGGTTTTGCTGAAAGCGGGCGACCATATTGTGGCATCCAACAGTTTATACGGCGGCACGTATAATTTATTTAGCGTGACTTTGCCAAGACTGGGAATCACCACCACTTTTGTGGATCCTTCAAATCCCGAAAATTTCAGCAAAGCAGTCCAAACCAATACCCGGGTTTTCTTTGCGGAAAGTTTGGGAAATCCGAAACTGGATATCTTGGATTTGAAAGCGATTTCTGCGGAAGCCAAAGTCAATAAAGTGCCTTTTATTGTCGACAATACGGTGGCAACGCCTTATTTGCTGAACCCAATTGCGCACGGAGCGAATATTGTGATTCACTCGTTGACCAAATACATTTCAGGAAATGGAACGTCGCTTGGCGGTGCCATTGTAGATGCCGGAAACTTTGACTGGACCAGCGGAAAATTCCCTGAATTTACAGAACCTTCTGCCGGTTATCACGGATTGGTGTACCACGAAGCCTTGGGAAATGCCGCTTTTATTGCCAAAGTGCGTGTGGAAGGTTTGCGCGATTACGGCGCGGCGTTGAGTCCGTTCAATGCGTTCCAGATTATTCAGGGATTGGAAACGTTGCCTATTCGGATTAAAAAACACAGCGAAAATGCATTGGCGTTGGCCGAATGGCTGGAAAATCAGCAGGAAGTTTCCTGGGTGAATTATCCCGGATTGAAATCGAGCAAATACTACGATTTAGGTCAGAAATATTTGCCGGAAGGACAAAGCGGCGTGGTGACTTTTGGCTTGAAGGGCGGATTTGAAGCAGCCAAAACCGTGGCCGACGAAACCAAATTATTCTCGCTTTTGGCCAATATCGGCGACACCAAATCATTGATCATCCATCCGGCAAGCACCACGCACCAACAATTATCGGATAGCGAACAAGTGGCAACCGGCGTTTCAAAAGATTTAATCCGTCTTTCTGTGGGAATTGAAGATTTGGAAGATTTGAAGCAGGATTTGAAAGATGCTTTTAGCAAAATTTAAGCAAAAAGGATTAATTTTCATATTCTTTGATAAAAATCAATTCAATCGGAATTTGTATTTAACCGCAAAGACGCAAAGAAAATTCGCAAAGACCGCTAAATGAATTTTGAATGATGAATGTTGGATTTTCAATTGTTAATTGAAGCTGCATTAGGGATTGCAGTGGAAAACCTTTTTTGATTCGCCTTTTGGCGAAGTAAAAAAGTTTGTAACGAAAAGCCCGACCCGCCAGCCTGCCTGCCAGCAGGCAGGCTGGCGGGAAATGCCCAAAATAACAATGAAAGCAAAAGTTTTTGATTTTTTAAACTAAATGTGTCGATTTGTTAAATTAGGCCAAAAGTATTGTTTAAGAGAAAATTAATGCATTAATTTGCGGCTCAGTTCATAAACGTATTGAAAAGTGTTATTAAGAAAGGCAGAGGGATTAGACCCGTTGAAGCCTTAGCAACCCTTTGCCCGGCAAAGAAGGTGCTAAATTCTACCAAATTGGATAGATAACAAACCGAAATTACTGCCCGTAAATTTTGCCTTTCTTAAATAATGCTGTCAATAAATGTTGGATCAAAAATGTTGATTTGGCCATTTTAAAATAGTATTGATGAATTCATTAAAATACATAATTGTACCCAATTTTGCTTCCGAAGACGGAAAGATAACCGCGGATGTGAAGCTTTCTTACCAATTGTTTGGACAGGAATTGCATTCGGCGCCGGTGGTGTTGATCAACCACGCGTTGACCGGAAATTCTGATGTGGCAGGCGAAAACGGCTGGTGGAAAAGCATTGTGGGTGATTCAAAATTGATTGACACCAAAAAATATACGGTGCTGGCTTTCGACATTCCCGGAAATGGCTATAAAACCACCGAAATTTTATTTGAATACAATGCGTTTTCGGCCTATGACATTGCAAAACTTTTTGGTTTGGCCGTGCAGCAATTGCAAATATCAAAACTGTATGCCGCAATTGGCAGTTCGTTGGGCGGCGGAATTGCCTGGGAAATGGCTGTTTTATTTCCAAATCTGATTGAAAATTTAATTCCGGTGGCTTCCGACTGGAAAGCGTCGGACTGGATTTTAGGGCATAACAAAGTGCAGTTTCAAATTTTGGAAAATTCTTCAAAACCATTGCACGACGCCCGGATGATGGCAATGCTTTTTTACAGGAGTCCGGCCTCATTTCACTCGCGTTTCAACAGAACGGTAAACAGCAATTTGGGGATGTACAATATTGAAAGCTGGCTGTTGCACCACGGAAAAAAACTGGAAAGCCGTTTTACCTTGCACGCTTACAAAGTGATGACGCACTTGCTGAGTTCCGTTGATATTTCGAAAAAATTCAACAGCATTGAAGCGGCTTTTGAACAGTTAAAATCGAAAGTGGTTATGATTGGCATCGACTCCGATTTGTTTTTTGGTGCCGAAGACAATAAAGAAACCGCAAAATTATTGCGTCAGAAAAATAAGCAAGCAGCATATAAAGAAATCAAATCCATTCACGGTCACGATGCGTTTTTAATTGAGTTTGAGCAATTGGTGGAGGCATTGAGTGACGTTTTTAAATATAAAATATGATAGTTGTAAAATTTGGAGGAAAATCTTTGGCAAACGGAACGGGTTTAAAACACACCTTGGCCATAGTTGAAAATAAAATTAAAAACGGGGAGAAAATTGCCATTGTGGTTTCCGCAAGAGGCGAAACAACCGACCATTTGGAGTCTATTTTGGAAAAAGCCAAAAACGATTTGCCGTATTTGGAAGAGTTTGAAGCGCTAAAAAAATACCAGACAGTTGGCGGCGAAGGCGTTGATTTGTCGGCGGAATTTAAACTGCTCGAAGAAATTTTCAGAGGCGTAAATTTGTTGGGCGACTACAGCGAAAAAGTGAAAGACCAAGTGCTTTCGCAAGGGGAAATCCTTTCGGGAAAATTCATTGCCAATTTACTGAATAAAAAAGGGATTAAAGCCAATTTTGTGGATTC
>JAUYUA010000019.1 GCA_030694935.1 Lutibacter sp.
TCTCCACATAATTGTTTTGTCAAATCTTAGTTGGGCGAGAAGTTTATCCCGAGCCTTTCGACTAAGCTCAAGACAAGCTAAGTCGAGGGAAGCCCGATCTTCTCCACATAATTGTTTTGTCAAATCTTAGTTGGGCGAGAAGTTTATCCCGAGCCTTTCGACTAAGCTCAAGACAAGCTAAGTCGAGGGAAGCCCGATCTTCTCCACTTTTTTCTTTTCTTAAATCTTAATTGGGCGAGAAGTTTATCCCGAGCGCAGTCGACTAAGCTCAAGACAAGCTAGTCGAAGGAAGCCCGGTCTTCTCCACATAATTCTTTTATAAAATCAGCTATTTAGCATTGCTCTGTGTATTTCTTTTTGTTTCAGTGTAACATGGTGAAATAATTATTGCACAGAGACCCACAAAGAAAAACACTAAGATTCACAGAGAAAATCTGGTTAAAAATATATTCTTATTTGCCTATTAATTTTTAATTTGTTTTGACCACGAACTGGTAAGGGATTGCCCTTCGACTCCGCTCAGGGTACAAGTGGTATGTTTGAGCTCTCCCGATCCCGATAATTATCGGGATTTCGGAAAGCGAGTAGTGAAAGCCCGACCTGCCTGCCTGCCGGCAGGCAGGCTGGCGGGGAACGCCCATAGTATTTTTCAACTTAGCTCCAGCGGGAAAAATTCATTTCTTTTACTTAACTTCCGTCTTCCGTCTTCGGACTTCCAACAATACTAAAACCACTTTTTCTTTTTGAAATAGAAAATCATGGAAACAGCTAAAACCAACATGACGCCCAACATGATAAAATAACCATATTTAAAATGAAGCTCGGGTAAATAATCAAAATTGGTTCCGTAAACGCCGGCAATAAAGGTTAACGGAATAAAAATAACGGAGAAAACGGTTAAAAATTTAATGATGTCATTTAATTTGCTGCTGATGGTGGTGTGATAAACCTGAAGTTGGTCGGACAAAATTTCACGGTAACTTTCCAGCGATTCAATGGCTTGGTTGACATTATTTTTTAGATCTTCGAAATTTATATAAACGTTGTCGGCTAATAATTCCGAATCTAATTTTAGCAATTCAACCACTATTTCACGACAAGGTTTAATGGATTTGTTTAAATAAATAATTTCCTTTTTAAAATTGTTGATCTCTTTTAGGGTAGATTCTTTTGCATTATTCAGTAAATGTATTTCCAGCGCTTCAATTTTTTCGCCAATTTGACTGATGATGTAATTGTAATTGTCGAAAACGATGTCCATTAAAGCAAATGCCAAATAATCGGTTCGTGAACTTCGAATTCTTCTTTTATTTTTTCGCATTCTATCTCTTATCGGATCAAAAACATCGCCTGTTTTTTCCTGAAATAACAGTAAAATATGTTCCTTTATGATAATGACTATATTTTCTGATGAAATATAATTTCGTTTCTCATCGTACTGCAACATTTTGAACGAAATATAGATGCAATTGTCGTATTCCTGAATTTTTGGACGTGCATGCGTGTTCATGATATCGGCAAGAATTAAGGAGTCCAATTCAAATTGCTTTGCAATATCATTCATAATTTTTATATCATGCAAGCCATAAATATTTAGCCAGGTGGTGGTTGCGGTTTTGTTAAATTTAACCACTTCATTGAGGTCTTTTGCTATAAATTCATCCAGATTTTCAGAATCGTAATCAATCACTTCCAAAATGACCTCCTCACTTTTTTTCTCGCCTTTAAAATGGATTTCGTAGGGAGACAATCCGATGTGTTCTTTCTTTGTTTTTAAATACCTGGCCATCTTGTAAAGTTAAAAGTTAATTAAGACCGAAGTCTGAAGTCCGAAGTCGGAAGTTAAACGAATCAAATTTTTGAACATTTATCCAAAAGGCAGAAAACACTTAAAATTAATGTTTTCTGCTTTAAAATGTTTGTTTTCTGTAAAATAAATTTACAAAATATTCCTATTTTTTATTCAACTCATAAATATCTTTTCGCCTGTCTTTCAAATTTCTTACAGTTCCCAGCTGATTTAATTCTCTTAAAGAATCAATATCCACATCGGCAATTAAGATCATTTCAGAATTGGCGGTTGCTTCAGCTTTAATCCCGTTGGTTGGAAAAGCAAAATCACAAGGTGTAAATACCATAGATTGCGCATATTGTATGTCCATATTGTGAACATTCGGTAAATTTCCAACGCTGCCGGCAATGGCCACATAACATTCGTTTTCTATGGCTCTTGCCTGCGCACAGTTTCTGACTCTTGAATACCCGTTTTGGGTATCGGTCAAAAACGGAACAAACAAAATATCCATACCGTCATCGGCCAACAAACGGCCAAGCTCCGGAAATTCAACATCGTAACAAATTAAAATGCCGATTTTACCGCAATCGGTATCAAAGGTCTGTATTTTGCTTCCGCCCTGCATTCCCCAAACTTTTGCTTCGTTTGGCGTGATATGCAATTTTTCATAACGCTCAACAGTTCCGTCTCTTTTGCACAAATAACCCACATTGTAAAGTTTGTTGTCCACAATTTCAGGCATACTTCCAGAGATGATATTGATGTTGTACGAAATGGCAAATTTGGCAAATTTATCAACAATGGCCGAAGTGTGTTTTGCAAGCTCACGGATGGCTTCCGACTCTGATAAATGGTTGTTTTCAGCCATCAATGGCGCATTAAAAAACTCGGGGAAAAGCGCAAAATCCGACCGATATCCCGACACCGAATCCACAAAAAACTCAGCTTGGTGCAATAACTCATCCAGGTTTTTGTACGATCTCATTTGCCATTGTATCAATCCAAGGCGCACTATTTTTTTTATGGTCACTGTTGAGCTTAAATCCTCTTTTTCATAGTAAATATTGTCCCATTCCAACAATACCGCATAATCATTGGATGCTTCATCACCTTCAAGATAATTCTTCAGAATTTTTGTTGGATGAAAGTCGTTTGAAATCTGAAAATTAAACACAGGATCGTGAATTTCCTTTTTTCTTACTTTGTCAATGTATTGTTTTGGGGTAAGTTTATCGGCATAAAGGTGATAATTTGGAATTCGGCCGCCAAAAGCCATGCCTCTCAGGTTAAGTTTCTCGCACAACTCTTTTCTGTAATCATACAATCTTCTGCCCAAACGAAGTCCGCGAAATTCGTGTTTTATAAAAACATCAATTCCGTACAGCATATCGCCTTCTGGTTTGTGGGTATTAAACGAATAATTGCCCGTAATTTCCTGATAAGTATGAACTTTTTCAATCCTTTTATAATCCACAATAATCGATAAAGCGCATCCTGCAATTTGGTTGTTCACTTTAATCACCACCTGACCTTCAGGAAAACGGCTGATTAAAGATTCCATTTGGCGTTCACTCCAATAAGCATCTGGAATTCCTGTGTAGGACTCAATCATTGCTTTTTTAAGCTCCTGGTAATCGTCAATGCTTAGAAAAGACAATTCAATATTTTCTATTTTTTTCATATTTAAAGGGAGGTATTGTTGCTGTTTGCATAAAAGTACATCATAAAACAGCCTATTTAGGCAAAAATACGACTTTTTAGGCGATGATTAAAATTGCGAAAGACGATTTTAAATGTTTTAGGCCTGCCTTTTTGTTGGGCCTGCCCGCCTTTTTGGTGGGCGTTTCCCGCCAGCTGGCAGGGCGGGCTTTCCGCTCCAAACTTTTTTACTTCGCCCTATGGCGAATCAAAAAGATTTTCCACTTCAATCCCTAACCAAACCAAAACACCATAGATTATTCGTGGAATTCAATTGAAAATAATTGTTAACGGTAAAATTTATCCGAAATTCTGTAAATCATACTTATTCAATTTCTGTATCTTTACAAACCAAAAAACTATCAGTTTTAAACTGAAACCTCAACCCAAATGAAAACAAACAAGCAAAAAGCAATCAAAACCATCTATTTCAGTATTGTTGGAAATGCGTTGCTCGCCATTGCCAAAGGTGTAACCGGTATTTTTGGGAATTCCTACGCCTTAATTGCCGATGCCATTGAATCGACCACCGATGTTTTTTCGTCTATTTTGGTGTTGTTCGGACTTAAATATGCCACCAAACCCGCCGATGAAAATCATCCCTACGGACACGGAAGGGCAGAGCCTTTAATTACATTTGCCGTGGTTGGATTTCTGGTTTTTTCGGCAACCATCATTGCCTACGAAAGCATCCAAAATCTGCAAACTCCACAAGTGGCGCCCGAAAAATTTACCTTGGTTGTTTTGGCCATTATTGTGATTATCAAAGAGCTGTTTTATAGAATGGTTGCCAAAAAAAGCAATGAAACAAAAAGCTCTTCCCTAAAAGCAGACGCATGGCACCACAGAAGCGACGCCATCACCTCGTTAATGGCATTTATCGGGATTTCTATTGCCATTTATATGGGCGAAGGCTATGAAAAAGCCGATGATTGGGCGGCATTGTTTGCTTCCGGATTTATTATTTACAATGCGTATTTAATTTTTAGGCCTGCGCTTGGCGAAATTATGGACGAGCATTTATACGAAGATTTGGTCGCGGAAATAAGAACGGTTTCTATGGGTGTTGATGGCGTTGTGGACACAGAAAAATGCCTTGTGAGAAAGGCCGGACTCTCATTTCACGTGGATCTTCATTTAATTGTCAATGGCGCCATCAGTGTTTTGGAAGGTCACGAAATTGCACATAGGCTTAAAGATGAATTACTGAATAAATTACCAGAAATTAATAATGTTTTAATTCATATTGAACCGGATAGGACAGAACGTTAAAAAAATGTTCGGCGAACATTTTTAGTGAATGTGCCGGTTGGCGCGTTGGAAGAAAAGCTGAAAGTTAAAAAGGTTTAAGATGGGAAACAGAAGATAAAAGTCAGGAAATAAATTATTCCCAACGTAATCGGACAATTTTTGGAATTTACAAACAATGTTTAAAATGAACATATTAATACTAAAATCTGCTTAAAAGTGCCTTCTCGATAAAACAATTGCTTATTTTTGCATTTTAACAAAACTTCCCCTTCTGAATGTATTTCAAAAAACATATCATCTTGTTTTTTTTCCTGTCAGCGTTATTTTTTTCGAACTACAGCTGGGCACAAACGCCTCCTGAATTAACCGCTTCCGGAAATCAATTTTATTGTCCGCTTAGCCAACTGCCTATTGTTACCGGTTTCACTATCAGCAATCCTGATAATGTTCAAATAAAAGCCATTTACATTCAAATTTCTACGGGATATGTGAGAGGTGAAGACCAGTTAATTCTGTTGGGAACGCACCCAAATATCACGGCGCAACCTTTTAATAATTTAGAAGGAAAACTGGAATTAAGATGGACGGGCACAGGAAACGCAGTAATTTCTGAGTTAATTTCGGCGGTTAATAATGTTGTTTTTAGAAGCAGCTCAAACTCGCCATCCGGAAGCAGAACTTTTTCAATAACCATTGGCGAAGCCAATTATTTGCCATCAACAGGCCATTATTATGAATATGTTTCTGTAATAGGAATTACTTGGACAAGCGCAAAAACAGCTGCGGAAGGGAGAACTTATTATGGTTTAAAAGGTTATTTGGCTACCATCACTTCTGCTGATGAAGCAAAACTTTCAGGCGAGCAAGCAGCAGGCGCAGGCTGGATTGGAGGAAGCGACGCAGAAACAGAAGGTACTTGGAAATGGGTGACAGGGCCAGAAGCAGGCAAAACTTTTTATAAAAATGGCACTACAAATGGCACTGATATTCCTTATGCTTTTTGGAATAATGGGGAGCCAAATAATCAAAATAATGAAGATTATGCCCACGTTACAGCTCCTGGAGTAGGAACTCCTGGTTCTTGGAATGATTTAAGCAATACTGGCTCCACATCGGGTGATTATCAGCCCAAAGGCTACATTGTTGAATATGGCGGAACGCCAGGCGATCCTGTTTTAAATCTTTCGGCAAGCACCACAATTTCTGTGGCCGCCATTGTCGCAACAGCGCCAGCAACGCGATGCGGGGCAGGTACCGTTCCAATGTCCGCTACGGCAACATCGGGCGCAACCATTTTGTGGTTCGATGCTCCAACCAGCACAACACCAATATTTTCTGGGTCAAATTATGCTCCTGTGCTTTCGGCATCAAAAACCTATTATGTTTTGGCATCGGCAAACGGTTGTGTAACCGGGCCAAAAACAGCGGTAACGGCTACGGTAAATCTGTTGCCAATTATCCAATCAACCATTGATTTTAAAAACTGTGATGAAGACGGAACCGCCGATGGTTTTACCGATTTTAACCTAAATGAAATCACTCCAATCATAACAAATAACGTTTCCGGTTTAACGGTAAGCTATCATTTAAATGCTGCGGATGCCAATGCAAGTTCAAGCACAAATCCAATAAATCCATCACCATTTAACAATGCAACGGCAAACACTGTTTACGCGCGAGTGCAAAATTCTTTTGGCTGTTTTAGTGTTTCAACAATAACACTAAGCGTTTCATCAACCTTATTGCCGGCCAGCTTTAACTATGAGCTTGCGGCTTGCGACAAAGACGCAAATGCAGACGGTTATTTTGCCTTTAATCTAACTGAGGCATCAACCGTATTTATAAACCAGCTTCCTGCCGGACAGCCGTTAAGCGTTCATTATTACAGAAATTTGAATGATGCGCAACTGGAACTAAATGAAATTTTGCCAACAAATTACATCAATCAAACTAAAGATTCACAGGTTTTGTATGTGCGGGTTGAAAACGAAAACGACGGAAATTGTTATGGCATTGGTCCGTTTTTGACATTGACCGTTCAGCAAATTCCGCAATTTGAAGTAAACCCAACCGCCATTGTGTGTTTAAATTTGCCGCCGATAACCCTTCAAACTTTCAATCCGAAAGGCAATTATACTTACGAATGGACAAATGCGAGCGGAACGATGATCAGTACAAATTCTTCTGCTGAAGTTGCTGAAGCAGGCGTTTACACGGTGATTGCCACATCGGATTTAAATTGCGAATCTTTTCCCAAAACAGTAACAGTAACCGCATCTGATATTGCGACAATTACGATGAATGACATCACTGTTGTTGATGATTCTGACAATAATTCCATTACCGTAAACAACACCAATTTGGGTGCTGGAGATTATGCGTTTTCGTTGGATGCGCCATTTGGCCCGTTTCAGGACGATGCCTATTTTGAAAACTTGCTTCCCGGGACTTACACTTTGTACGTGAGCGACAAAAACAGTTGCGGTGTTGCTGCATTGGACATCGCTATTTTAGGATTTCCCAAGTTTTTTACGCCCAATGGCGACGGTTACAACGATACCTGGAAAGTGCTTGGAAACGACTTGAATAACATCCAAATATCGGTTATTTATATCTTTGATCGATTTGGTAAATTGGTGGCTGATGTTGATTTAACCGGCGAAGGCTGGGACGGATTTTACAATGGAGAAAGGCTTCCGGCAGCTGATTATTGGTATTTGGTGAAGTTTACGGATCAATATGGCAATTACAGAGAAAAACGAGGAAATTTAAGCTTGGTCAGAAGATAGTTTCAAGTTTATAATGTTTAAATTGTTTCATATACAAGAAGTTTTCAATTCATAATTATTTGAAATAGGAATACCTAAATTATTTCTTAAAACAGTTCCCGGATCACTTTTGCCACGCCGTCATTTTTATTGGTATCGGTAATTTTATTGGCAATTTGTAGCACTTCGTCAATGGCATTTGCAACGGCAACGCCCAATCCAACCGATTTCAGCATTTCAATATCGTTGTAATTATCGCCAAAAGCCAGCACATTTTTCATTGAAATATTGGTGTAACAATGCTTTAACAAAACTTTAATCGCGGTTTTTTTGGAAACTGAAATATGCGAAATTTCAATATAGGTGGGTTTTGACCGGTACAGCATAATTTCATTAGAAAAGGAATTTTCTAAGGCTTTATACAAAATATCAATTTCGGTTTCGTTGCCCATACACATGATTTTATGCGCGCCTTTATCTTCATTTTTCCACTGATTTAAAACGGATTCGCTCGATTTTACAAAAGGAATAACTTTGGTGTTCTCGGCTTCTCTTTCCGCCCAAAAATCCATTGCCGGCACAAACCAATCATCTTCAAAATACAAACTTAAATGAATGCTGGTTTTTTCACAGAGACCAATAACAGCTTCCAAAACGGTATTGTTGATAAACGCAGAGTGCAAAACCTGGTTGTTGTGCAAAACCAATCCGCCATTATAGGCAATTATTGGTGCAGTTTCATTTCCCAATTGCTTTTGTAAATGACGCATCGCTTTTGGCATTCGGGAAGAAATCAGCACAAAAGGAATGGGAGAAACACGCTGGATTTCACTGATTGTCATTTCCGACAATTCCCTGTTTTTGTCTAAAAGCGTACCGTCAATATCGGAACAAATTAATTTATAAGTCATTTTGCATTTGTTGTTGCGGCGCAAAAGTAAGGAATATATAAAAATACATTGCGCTTCACTTGCCTTTAGATTGGCAAAACAAAACCCCTTAAAAAATTACTTCAATTTTAAAAGGGGTAAAAGATTGCGAAAAAATATCCTTTTTTTACTTCGGATTGATATTTAATCCGGGTTTGGATTTACCTGTTTCTTTCACAGTTTTACTTTTTGCCAGTTTCGCTTTCGCGGCTGTTTTTTTGGGAGCTTTCTTTTCTGGTGCCATCTTTATATAATTTTTAGTTAGAAAAATAAATTAAAGTTAGCAATTATTTTTAAGATAAAATAAATAAATTTTAATTAATAATGTGTTTATTTCTATATTTGATTAATTTAGAACACTACTAACTAAACAATTACAATGAACCTAAGATCCTTTTTTAAACAATGCCACGACAAGGAAGTCTTTAAAATGCTCTCCATTTATTTGGTTTCGTCTTGGGTTTTGTTACAGGTTTCGGCCTTGGTATGGAAGCCTCTGGGATTGCCCGAAAAAACGGTTACTTATCTTATTATTCTGCTGCTTATAAGTTTTCCTTTCTATATTTTATACATCTGGAAAGCAATTGTTATTCCGCTGGAAAATGAAATAACCGACTTGGATGACCATCAAAAAAAGAAAAAAGCGGCATTCAAAAAAGGTTATTTTTCGTCGCTTGGCGTTATCTCGGTAATCAATCTTGTTGCCGTATTGCTCATTATCAACAATAATTTTAAAAAAACAATTGATTTGCCAAAAGTGAAACAAAGCGATAAAATAGCAGTTTTAAAATTTGGCAACAATACGGGTAATGCGGCTTATGACATTATAAGTAAAATGACTGCCGACTGGATTATGCACGGAATTACGGAGAATAAAGCCGGACAGGTAATTTCCAATGAAGTGGTTGATGAATATGCCAGTGCTTTAAAAATTAAAAACACCAAAGGAGACGTTAATTCCTTGGTAAAAGAATATCTGATGCCCAGCAAAATTATTTCGGGTAATTTTTATTTGAAAAACAACAAATTACTGTTTCAATGCACTATAAAAGACGGAAATAAAGATGAAACACTTTTCGCTTTTGAAACGAGTGAATGTGGCACTAATGACGCTTTAAAATGCATTGATGAGCTAAAAGAACAAATTCTGGGATTTTTAATGACGGAAGAAATGCTTCAGGAAAAACCTCCCAAATATGATGCGTACAAATATGTGCTGGAGGCTAAAATTAATGATGAAAGTGAAAAGCACATTGATCTTTTAAACAAAGCCATTAAAGCCGATCCTGGATATTTTGAACCAAAAGTGCTTAGGGTTGCCTATTATTACGACTACGGCAATTACCAAAAAGCCGATTCTTTGTTAAAAGCCATTGAACCCGACTCAAAAAAGAACAAAAGACAACTTAATTTATTAAACAGTTACCAAGCTTTATTGGCGGGAAACAACAAAAAAGTTTACCAAACTATTTTACAGGAATATGCGATGGCGCCTTTCGATCTTAAATCGAACAAAAGTGCCATGGTGGTGGCTTTGCAGTTTGTAAATCGCCCGGAAGCAATTGAACCTATTTTTAATGCCATAAAAATGGACAGTATGGATATTCAAAATTGCCAGGATTGCATCAATCGCATTTATGTTAAGGCTTTGGCTGATATAGAATTAAAAAAATATGATGCGGTAATCCAAGTTCTTGAACCGATGATAGAAAGCGTTGAAAGTCCGTTTCTAAAAAACCCATTGATTGCTTCTTACATTCGGGCAAAAAATGACACCAAAATTGATGCATTATTAAATAAAATGCAACTTTTGAACAAATTGGTAACCTATCATGATTTATGTTTGTTCACCGCAAAGGAATATTTACTGATGGAAAACGCGGATAAAGCAAATGAATATTTCAATAAAATAATAAATTCCCCTAAAAACACTTCAGAAAAAACAATGCTGGCTGAGGCATTCTATTTTAAAAATGACTTTGCCGAAGCTGAAAAAATATGGAAAGAATTACACGCTCAAAATAAGGAAAATATTGATTTTTTGGCAAAACTTGCCATTTGCAACCATAAAATGAACAACGAAAAGCAAGCTGAAAAATACCTTAAAAATTTAGAAGTTTTGCGGGATCGTTTTCAATTTGGAAGCATTGATTATGCTTTTGCCCAGTTTTATGCGGCTTCAGACAATAAAACTGAAATGGAAAAGTATTTAGCCAAAACTGTGGCAAGAGGTTTTTTGTTTACGTCGCAAACTTTTCAAAACGACCCTCATTTTATAAAGTATAAAGACACGCCTTCCTTTAAAAATATTTTAAATTATTGGCACTAACCAAACATGTATTCTTATGATCCAAGAAAATTCTTCCACGGCTAATTTTGAACTAATTATCAAACTGATTGAAATTATAATTTGGCCGTTGACCTTATTTCTGATTATATTTTTCTTCCGAAAAAGCTTTGCGGGCGTTTTTCAACGCTTGGGAACCTTAAAAGTTGACAGCTCAGGAATCGCAATGTCTTTTGAAAAAGAGCTGGAAGCCACCAAATCGACATTTGAATTAAACAGGCCCGAAATAATGAGCAGAGGAAAATCTTCTTTTGATATTGAAAACGCTTCAAATGAGCCACCATTTCAACAATTGATGACCATAAAACAAAGTATTGACAAAGCCTTAATCGACCTTGCTTCAGAAGAAGGCATTGATGTTTCCGATAAAAGCGGCGTGTTTCTTTGTAACGCTTTGGAGGCAAAAGGTGTTATCACCAAACAAAAAAGTGAACTCACCAAATCCTTGTTAAAATTGGTAAATATGGCAAGAATGGATATTTCACAATCTCAAATGGACATCATAAAAAAAATGTACAATGCTTTATAGGCTTAAAATATGAATGCTTTAAAAAACTCTTATGCCATAATTATTGGCGTTGGCCACGATTTGCCCGAAAGCGTAAAAGATGCCCAAGCCATTTATGAGATCCTTTCAAATAAAAAGATTGCCGGTTATAAAAAAGAAAATATCACGCTGTTAACCGAAAAATTGGCCGTCAGAAAAAATATATTGGATGCCTTTGACAAATTAATTGCCAAAACTGATGAAGACTCCTCGGTATTTATATTTTATTCGGGACACGGAGGCACTTTTACGGACAATGATCTTATTGCTAGCCGAAAAACAGGTGCTCCATTAAAACCTGAACAAGAAAATAACAGGCATTATTTCTTGCAGCCAAATGATTGCACCATTGAAAATTTTGAAAAAACCTGGGTGCGGGCAGAAGAGCTTAAAGAAAAAATAAATGAGTTAAAATCAAAGCGAATTATTTTGTTTTTAGATTGCTGCCACGCGGAAGGAATGACAAAATCAGGTCCTGAAATTAATGCAACAGAATTAAAAAGCCGATTGAGAAATCCGGAAGGTTTGGCCCAAAAAATTGATGACGGAAAAGGAATGTCTTTTCTAACTTCTTGCAGGGCCGAGGAAAAATCGTACATTCTTCCTGGAGACTCCTTAAGCTTGTTTACCAAGTGTTTAATTGAAGCATTAACAGGGGAACAAAGGTCGTTTTTTGAAGAACCTTATGTTCGTGTGACGGATGTAATCAATTACCTAATGAAAAAAGTTCCTGAAAGAAAGCCCATTCAACGACCTTTTGTAAACATCCAAATGTATGACGATTTTATTTTAAGCAAACTTCCAAAAGAAAAACTATATAAGGCAACTGCGCCAACTCCATTCGTTGAGGCGTCACCAAAGGCCATTGGCAAAGAAATTGTCACCAATTTTAGGGAACGTGAAACGGCCGTAAATGCTGTTTTGTTTGTTCACGGATTTTCAGGAGAATCGGCCAACACTTTTGATGCGATTCAGCATTATATTACGGAAGATCCAGAAATGCTGGGTTGGGATATGTTTCCGCTTGGCTATTCAGAAAATGTGAAGCCACAAATGGGAAAAGGCATTTGGGCATCCGTTGAAGATATTGATCGGGTTGCCGATTACCTTTCAGCATCCATAAAACACAAATACAACAAGTACAAACGCATCGCCATTGTTGCCCACGGTTTGGGCGGATTGAGCGTACAAAAAGCGTTGCTGGAGCTCGAGAAAAATGATTTGGACAGAATAACGCACGTATTGCTTTTTGGCACGCCCAGCAACGGCCTAAACAGTGAATCATCAAAAATAGCAGACAGCCGTTGGGCGGATCTTACAAAGGAAGCGCCCTTTATTAAAAAATTGCGCAGTGATTGGCAAAAAAACTTTTCAGAAGAAATTCCTTTTAATTTTAAAGCTGTTGCGGGAACCGATGATAAAGATGTGCCGTTACAAACTATTTTTGATCCTTTTGAAGATAAGTACCGAATTACTGTAGCCGGAAATCATTTTTCTATGGTACAGCCAACCAGCAAGGAAAACGACAGTTACCGGTTAATTATAGACACTTTAAACGACAATGAATTTTACAATCTGTATACCAATCAGGAAGAAATCAATAATTTATTGGGTGAATATAATGCCGTGGTAAAAAAATTGCTGCCAACCAAAGACACTTTAAATGCAAAAGGTTTAAAGCAACTGCTTTTTGCCTTGGAGGGCTTGGACAAGAATGAAGAAGTGATGGATATTTTGCTTAATCATCCGCTTTCTCAAGAGAATACCGATTTAATGGGTGTTTTGGGCGGAAGGCTTAAAAGAAGATATCTTCAAACATTTTTAGAGGAAGACGGTAAAAAAGCAATGGAATATTACGGCAAAGGACTTGAAATTTCATCAGAAAAGAAGGAAAACGAGCAAATTTATTACCACGCCATCAATTTGGCTTTTTTGAATTTGGTGGTTGAAGAAGACAAAAATAAAATGCGCGAATATGCAAAACTGGCAATAGATGCAGCGGAAAAAGATTCCTTTAGCAGTCTGTGGAAAAACGCCACCATTGCAGAAGCGGCAATGTACACTGGCAACTTTGAAAAAGCCAAAGAATATTATTCCCTGGCGGCGGAAGCGGCAGGAATTCGCGAAAAAATATCCATACATACCAATGCTTTTGTGGCTTATACCAATTTAATGAACACCGAAGATGATGATTTTACCAAGTTTTTGAAAATCAAATTTTTAACTTAAATTCGTTTTAATTTTTTTAAATGATGCTAAAATTTAACCAACAGGAACTGCCAAAATTGGCATTTAAAACTGCGGTGAAAAAGCCAATTCCTATTCAATGTGCTCAAATTATGGAATCCTTTGAAGTAGAAACTTTGGAAGGCGTTATGAAAGGCAAGGCAGGCGACTGGCTAATGGTAGGCGTAACTGGAGAATTGTATGTATGCGACAACGATATTTTTAAAAAATCATACCAACTAAAATACTAACCAAAAAAACAAATTATGGCAACCAAGAAAAAAATATTTATAAGCTATTCACGGGCAGATCTTGATTATATAGCAACCCTTGTAGATGCACTCAGGGAAAAAGGTGCAGATGTTTGGTTCGACAAGAACATACGAACCGGAGAACAATGGGACAACACTTTGGAAGAGCAAATAAAAGCTGCTGATGTGTTTCTTATTGTGATGTCAAAAACTTCTGTCGCTTCTAACAATGTAAAAGACGAAATGTCCTACGCAAAAAGCTTGGGAAAAATTATATCGCCCATACTCATTGAACCCTGTGAAGTACCTATGCGTTTGGCACGGCATCAATATGTGGATTTCACGCAAGATTTTGATTGGGCCGTAAATAAATTAATGGAAGATTTAGATGCAGCAGAAGTTCAAATTCCTGGTGCCACTCCAAACCAAAAAACAACCAGCAAAAGTTCACGGATTCCCATATCTCCAGCCTTTATTAAAAAGCCGAAAGTAATATGGTACATTCTTAGCGGTGCTATAGGCATCATTCTTTTATTTGTGTTGATTGACCAATGCAGCGGCGACGGTACGGGCGAAACTGAAGTGAGCCTTGAACAAAGTGAAAATCCGGATTGGAATAAAGCATTGAATTCTGAATCAGTTGATACCTATTTGGGTTATATCTATAAATATGGCGATGAAGATCCCTATTATGAAGCCGCACAAGATTCTATAAATGCCTTAATGCCAAATGAAGGTTTGGTGACTTTTGCGCAACCAATTGGCGATGTTCATTTTACAAAAAATCTCTACACAGGAATGGACGGCACAATGCAATACGGACAAAGTGATGGAGAACTTCCCAAAAAAGGAGATATTTTATCGGCCATCAATGCGGTACAGGTTTATGATGTTGATGACAAACAGGCAATTTATGATAAATACATTTTAGCGGGAGAAAAAGTACGCGTATTGGCGGTTGATATCTATGAAGACAGCGTGTGGATTACCATCGCTTATCAAGAAATGTAAGTTTATATTTTTGGTGTATTGGAATTAAAATGAATATAGAAAAGTGAATTGATAAAATAGACAGGTTTTTAACAAGTTAGCCGCAAAAAACGCAGGGTAAATATGCAAAACCTGCCAAATATTATATTGGGCATTGCGGAATTAATTATTAAACTTATGCTAAAATAAAATTGCTTTGATTTAATATGCAATATTTTGATTATCTTGAAACTTAATTAAAAACTTCGTTTATGCTACCGTCAATTTTTAAATTTAGAAATATAGTGCTCTTCTTTTTTACCGGATTCATTTACGGACAGCGACCCACCCATTCGCAAAATCCGCAAAATAATACGCCTATAGATTTCAATAATTTATTTGATGTCATTGCTTTTGTTGTTTTGCCTATAGTTGTGATTATTTTCTATTTTTTATGGCGAAAACAGGTTAAAACCAGGAACCATAAAAATTAAATTTGAAATAAAAATATTGGATAGGATAATATTATATGGATCCCGCAAAATACCCAGTAAAATATATCGAAAATATTTTTGTGTCGCATGTGTTTTTTCATAAATTTGGAAACCAAACTTTTAAACAATCTTTGTGGAAATTCTTAATATTATAACCGACCAAAAAAATAGACTACAAAACCATCTTAGTAAAGAAGAACTTGCATTTGGGGAAATTATTTTTAATAATGGCCAATGCCAAATGCTCTCGCAATCGCCTTTGTGTTTTGATTTGCTTGTTGAAGATGACATAACCAATAATGTTACCGATTGTTCCTTGCATATTAGTGGCAATATTATAAATCCCAAGGTCAATGGCAATGGCAATTTAAATTGGGACAAAAACGCCTATGCCTGTCTTTTGCAAGTAGAAAATGAAGTGCGCCTGTTAGATCACAAAGAAAAAGCAGTTCACAAAAAATACACCCGGGAAGGGATGAAAAAGCGTGTTTTAAAAGAACGCCGACAAAAAGCCGACACTGCAAACTACCGTATAGAGTGGGCAAACAATATTTATGGCGATCATATTTTAACCAATGAAAATGGGATTAAATACACCGTTTTTTTAAGGGATTTTAAAAATGAAACCGGCTATAGCAACAGTATGGATTCCCGCTTAAACGGATTGGGAACTACCAAACATATTATGTACGCCTTTAAAGCCCTGAAAAAAGATACACCGCTTTTTGAAACATTGGGTAAAACATATCCGTTTATTGAAGTGTTTTGCGATCCTCTTAACGACTACAAAATAACATGGCATTTTCCGCACACAATGCCTTTTGAAGAACAATTGCTTATTTCCAGGTATTTCAAAAATTCAAATGTTTTTCATAATGCGGATGTAACAAATCTGCTATACTTTATGGAAGAAGCGATAACATATCCCAATATTTGTATTCGTCCGGAAGTTATTGAAAAAATTGAAGCTGCTTTTGAAAAAAAGTTGTTGGATGAATTACGTCAAAAAACAACACCCGATTTCAGTAAAATAAACGCCAATTTATACGATTACCAAAAAGAGGGCATTAAGTTTGCGCTTTTTCGTAAAGGCGCTATTATCGCTGATGAAATGGGGCTTGGAAAAACCATTCAGGCCATTGGTGTTGCCATTTCTAAAAAAGAAATCTTCGGATTTACCAAAACACTTATCGTTTGTCCCGCGTCATTAAAAGAACAATGGAAAAAAGAAATAACCAAATTTACCAATGAGAAAGCACTTGTTGTAAACGGCAGTCCTAAAGAACGGGAAATGCAATATAAGGGAGAAGGATATTTTTTCTTTATTGTAAATTATGAAACTGTGTTGCGTGACCAATTGGCAATAAATGAAGCCGGTATGGATTTCTTAATCCTCGACGAGGCGCAAAGAGCTAAAAATTACGAAACAAAAACATCGGCCTCCATAAAAAGAATTGAAACAAAACATAAACTTATCATTACAGGAACACCTATTGAAAACCGCCTGATTGATATTTTCTCCATTATGGGAATCCTTGACCCTCAATTTTTAGGCCCCTTATGGATGTTTTCATATCAACATTGTTTGTTTGATGCCGAAAAAACAAATAAAATTAATGGATATTACAACTTAAAAACGCTTAACAAAAAACTTGAAGACTTCTTAATCCGAAGAGAAAAAAGAAATGTTTTGAGTCAGTTGCCAAGTGTCAGGCAAATTGATATTCCTGTAAATCTTTCACCTTTGCAGGCCGATTACCATGCTTCTTATGCCAAGGGGCTTGCCCAAATAATTCGAAAAAAATTCCTTACGCCTTATGATCTGCAACGGATGCAACTATTGCTGTCCAATATGCGGATGGTATGTGATTCTACATATTTAATAGATGATAAAACCAATGAATCACCCAAATTAGAAGAGCTTAAACACATTTTATTTGAAAAGTTAGACATAAAGAACAAGCCTGCTAAACTTATTATTTTTTCGGAATGGATTAAGGTACACAAATTAATTGGACGCTTATTGCGGGAAAACAACATAGGATTTGTAGAATTAAACGGAAAAATACCCGTAAAATTAAGAGGTGAATTAATCCATAAATTTGAAAACAGTTCACAACACAAAGTGTTTTTATCAACAGAGGCCGGCGGTTCCGGATTAAACTTACAAGTTGCGGATACGCTTATTAATTTTGAACTTCCCTGGAATCCCGCCAAAAAGAACCAACGTATTGGCCGTATTGACAGGATTGGGCAAAAAAGCGGCAACTTAACCATCTACAATTTAATAAGCCGAAATTCTATCGAAATGCAGATTGCATCCGGTTTATTGGTAAAACAAAGTCTTTTTGACGGTGTTTTAGGGAGCGATGCCAATACCGATTTTGTAGATTTTAGCACCAAGGGACGTTCACAATTTATTGAACAGCTGGAAATATTGATTAATGAAACCGAAGAATGGCAAAAACAGGAAGAAGCTGTATTTGAAACACTGGAAGAATACCGCAACATAACCCTTGACATTAAAAAAACAGACGACGGTGATGAAATTAATTTGGCAGAAGAACCTGTTGAACATGAAAGTAAACAACAGGAAAACAAATCTTCCGATACAATGCCCCATAATCCTGAAGAATTACAAACCGTAATGAACTCGGGAATGCAGTTTCTTGCCGGATTATTTAAAATGGCAACCGGAAAAGACATGGCCATGGAACATCAAAAAATAGAAATAAATAAAGAAACCGGAGAAGTGATTATGACGTTTAAATTGCCTTCCTGATTTATATAATCTCGTATTTGCGTATTTAATCCCGCACGTGCGGGACAGATGTTATATGTGTTTTTAAACTCAAATCTTATTAACTTTAGGGTGACGTTTGTTAATCAATCAGATTCAATATGTTTTCAATTATTGTTATTCAGTAGCTTGAATACGTGGCCTATTTTTTTCAACTTGATCTATTAATTCTTGATTTACCCTAATTTTTGAAGCATATTCAGGAAAAATATCTACGATTCCTTTTATTTTATTGAAAATAGCTTTACGCTTTTTAATATTAAATTTTTGGCCAACAACCATCAAATCTTTATGAGTTATATTGGTACGCTTATTATTTATTCGCATATTATGCCCATTTACCCATTCATTTTGATTATCGTATGAGTAACATAAATCGAAAGCCGGACTTAAAGACCACGCTCCATTTTGGTTCATCATAAAAGAAAAGTTCTTGGTATGATCATCACAGTTATGAACCAACACATTGAATACCATTCTTCTGTATATTTCCTCCATTTCATTTTGCCCCAAACCAAGTCGTCTTGCAGCCATAAAATAATGTTCATAAGAATACTGGCCAACTTTATTATAATCTAGGCCAAACAGACCACATAAGGAGTGCACATGCAATTTACCGCCATTGTCATCTCTATCAAACCTTTTAGTTAAAAAATGTAAATCTTTATACAGGGAACAATCTGTCATTTGTATACCACAATCTTTAGCCATTTGGGAATAGGCATATTCTAACCTGCCATAACCACTTGGTTCCTCTAATTTTGTTTTGTTAACCCCGTCAATTTTTATTAAATAATATCCATAATCCGAACCCAATGGCAATTGACCGGATTTAATATTGCCGTTTTCTTTATTTATGGCAATGAGCGCTTTAGCTCTGGCACCTCCTGCTGAAGTGCCTATATGCAATATTTGCAATAATGCATCTTTGTCTTTAACATTGGTTTTTAACGCTTCTTTTCCTTGAGTGCTTAACATGGAAATTTTCTCTATTTCCTCTATAGAGATAACATCTTCTGTTTGCTTGATTTCGGTTGCAGGTTTAAATTCTAAAGCTCCCATACCTCTTTTGCCTATATACTGAAGTTTAGCAAATACATCTATATCATTTTCAGTAAGTCCTTTTTCAGTAAAGTAAGTGCGCAATAAATCGTTACCAAATTTATCCGGCAATGAATCGTAAATTAAACCCGGGATTCCTTCTGTTTCTTTCCATTCGGCTTCATTTATATAAATCTTTTTACCTTCTAGCGGTAAGTTAATTGGAGATAGTTCAAGACTTGTTTTAACGAATTCTGGATCGTATTCGAATGCAATGCCTTCGGTTGTTTTTACCAATGCTCCGACCCTCATATCCCATATAAAAATTTCTATACCCATTAATTACTTGCTCTTTTACGTTTTTTCTTTTCTAATTCTATTAATTTCAATGGGCTAATCACCGGTATTTTTGGAAATAGGCCATCCAAATTGTTTAATAGTCTCAATGCCCGAAGCATCTCTACCAAGCTCATTAGCGTTATATTTTTTTTGCCAAGTTCAAAGCCAATAATTGTACGTTCGCTAATCCCACTTTTATTCGACAACTCTTTAACTGTAAGATTATTATTTAAGCGGTGTTGTCTTAAGTCTTTTCCAAGTTCCTTTAGGATGTCCTCGTTTAATAATATATTATAATTCATTATGTAGTTTATTGCATATTATACACAAATATAAATATTAATACGCAATATATTGCATATTTTTTAAAAAATTAGTCATTGAGCATATTTATGGTCAACGTATTTCAGCACTGGCAAGAAGATGGTCTCCGGGAGATAGATTGACAACAATTAGGTGGAAAATACCATTCGCCCTATCGCAATCGGGTTTTTCAAATAAGGATAATTATTTAACAATAAATAGTTTAGTGACAGTAAAAATTAATCCTACAATGCCGACCCCAGTTCCAACTAGCCACATAATAATATTATTGAACCGTCTTTCCATGTCAGCATGGAGCTTCAGTAACTGTTTAAATTTTAAAATAATTAACATAAAACACTTACTATCACCTTGTTAAGTCAATTAATTTTCGTAACTTTATGGTTATCAACCACATAAAGTTAAAAATGAAAAAATATTCAACAAATCTCACTGAAAGTCAGTGGAAAACAATATTAAACATTTTAGAAGATAAACGCAAGAGAAAGCATTGTTTAACCAGGGCAAACGCTTTTAAATTTTTTGGGATCAGTAATAAAATAAGTATCGTTGCAGTATAAATGGTAGGCGGTCTGCCATTAAAAAAAATGACCAAAAGCGGTCCAGAAACACTATTTACACACTATTTTAGCAATTTGACCGAACCCAGAAGAACTACTAATGGCAACTTTCAATAACCATTAGAAGAGATTTTATTTCTTGCGATTTCTTCCATTATTTCTGGTTGGCATGAAGAATGTTGGGTTAATAGCAAATTGCGAACCTTTTTTAACATATAGTACGGACAGGTTGTGACCTGTCCCAATATTTAGCTTTTCAACAAATAAACATCCTGTTTAAAACGCCCAACTCCAAATCTTTTGATAATTTTGCATCACAAATCTTTTAGATGCAATTCACCGGTAAACGTTATCTCGATTATAGCTCATTCATAAAATCTACTTTTGGAGAAAGGGTTCAAAAAATATCTTTGGATATCGGATTTTCCTGTCCGAACCGAGATGGCTCAAAAGGTTTTGGCGGCTGTACCTATTGCAACAACAACACTTTTAATCCGAATTACTGTGAACCGGAAAAAAGCATTACGCAACAATTAGAACAAGGGATTGCTTTTTTTGACAAAAAATACAAATCGCAAAAGTATTTCGCTTATTTTCAGGCATATACAAATACGTATTCTGATATTGGTTCCCTTAAAAAAATGTATGATGAAGCCTTGAAATTTCCAAAAGTGATTGGATTGGTGATTGGCACGCGACCCGATTGCATTTCAGATGAGGTGATTGATTACTTGTCCTTTTTGTCGAAAAAACACTTTATATCCTTAGAATTTGGTGTGGAAAGCACTTTAAATAAAACCTTATTAAAAGTAAACCGATGCCACACTTTTGAAGAAACCCAAACGGCATTTGAACGTTGTGCCGATAAAGGCATTCATTTGGGTGCGCATTTAATCATCGGTTTGCCGGGAGAAACCAAAGGAGAATTGCTGAACCACGCAACAGAAATCTCCAAACTTCCCATTCAGGCTTTAAAAATGCACCATTTGCAAATTGTCAAAAATTCGGTTATGGCAGTGCAGTACAAAAGAAATCCGGAAGATTTTGATTTGTTTTCTTCAGAAGCATACATCGATTTTATGAGTGATTTTGTGGGTTATTTACGGCCGGATATCAGCATTGAACGGTTTGCGAGCGAAGCGCCTTTCGATTTATTGATCGCGCCAAAATGGGACGGTCTCAAAAATTATGAAATTGTTGCCAAAATCGACAAAAAAATGGCTGAAAAAAATATGTGGCAGGGGAAATTTTACAAAAAACAATAATGCAAAATTTATTTTCCTCCGTTTGCCCTTAAATCATTAATACACAAAGCATCTAATTGCGGAATTTTCTCATCTTTAACCGCATTATGAATATTTTTGCCGTTTTCAATTGAATAGTACATTAAACAGTTTTCAACAGTGCAATGAGCGCTATGCGCAGTGTCTTCATGGTTTGAAACCATATTGGTGCCAAAATTCACCAAACCTAAAAGATGGCAAAATTCGTGCAATATTACGGTAGACTCTAAAGTTATTTTACTTGGCCCCAATATATTATTTGAAGCCGATTTAATGGTTTCTTCAAAAATAACAAATGACGTATTTCTGTAAGCTGTTCCCAATACACTTGTATTTTCGGTATCGCTTGAAGATTTTCCGTTTAAAAACAATGCTGAAACTGCAAGTTGATTTTCAAATGAAAAAATGCTTCGGTTTGCGTCTTCAATACTTCTTATATCTTCTATTGAATAAGTTGATTTTAAGGCAATGTTAATTAATCGCTGTTCAATTACAATGTTGGTTTTATAGGTTCTCGCCGCAATAAAGTTTTTAAGGTTTGCTAAAGCTTCGGCGCTGGGTTTAAATCCGTCAACATACATCACCTCAATATAAATATTTGTAAATGTTTTATTGGACAAGATATCATTTGCCGAATAGCCAACTTTTTGTTTAATAGGATAATTGCCATTGTTTAAACCCTTCCCTGAACTGTCGTCTTCACTACAACTTATTGTTAAAAAGAAAATTAGCAAAACACTTTTAAATATATTTTTCATGGGTTTTAATTTTACGATAATAACATTTCATCAATCTAAACAATCGTTTATTATTGATTTCAATTGAATGTCGCCACTAACCGAAATATTTACATTGCCAATAATTTTCACATTTATTGGATATTGAACGCTGTAGACTTCTTTTACGGACAAATTGGCCATAAAGTCGAATAAATTCCGATCATTAACTATTGAAATAATAGTGGTTTGTTCGGTGGTTGTGTTATAGAGTGATATTTTAATTGGATACACAATATCCACACAAGTAATTGCGCCAATTGCCTGATTGCAGAGCGCTGACAAATTATTGAACTGGCTCTGGCTTGTAACCAATGTTTGGCTGTAATCTTGGTTTATGATTGTGATGGGAAAAGTAAAAACAACGGTATCTGTGTCAATGGGCGACAGGTTAAAAATATTCGAAACCAATTGATAATCTGCTATTTTGGTTATTGTTAAAGGAATGTTGTTTGCCAACAAAGAAACCGGCAATTTAACTGAGGAACAGGAAATATTGTCGATCAAATCGTCGAAAGAACCATCATACATTCCTATTCTTTTATAGTAATTTGTAGTTTCCGAATTGGCGTTGTTTGTGTTGGGATTTTCACCTTCCGTAAGGTCAATTTCTTTCATGCAGCCAAGTATTGCTATTGGCAAAAGAATTAAAAAAACGATCTTTTTAAGTGAGAAATTCATTTGTAAATATTGAATTATAAAAAACAAATTTAATTATTAATTGACATTATTTCTTGTCCGGTTAAATTTTTCAAAACAAACAGGTCGCCCCAATGGGGCTTTAATCCTGACTTTGCACAATATTCTACAAACATTTCGCTCCTACGGAGCTTTTTTAAGTCCCATCGGGACGACCTGCTTGTAGAAAATAGATTTTCATTAAAAACAAGCCCCATCGGGGCGACCTGTTTATCAAGTCCCATTTATATTGAGATTTATCAAATGTAATGGAGTTTTATCGGTCAACATTGATTTATTCATAAATTTCAAGATGGTAAAATGCAATTATTAAAATTCAAATCCTAATGAAAATTGCAATACGTTGTTATAATAACTGGTTTCATCATAAATTTTCCCCAAACCGTAATGGTATCTTGCGCCTAAAACAACGCCCATTTCCGATTTAAAACCAACGCCGAAATTCATGCCCCAATCAAATGAATTAGGCTCATAGGTATTGGTGCTGCTTAGGCCAAAGGTTTCAAATTCCTCTTTATGTGAAATTGCATACCCAATTTGTGGACCTGCCTCCAAATAAAAAACGTTTGTTGGATACAGTTTTAACATCAAAGGCAAGTTAAGATAATCAATTTTCTGTGTAAGCCTGTAACTGCTGTTTTCAAATTCAAAACCTTGTTGTGAATAGGTTAACTCCGTTTGAATTGACAATAAATTTGACAAGCTGGATTCATTAAAAAAACCAATGTGAAATCCATGACGTTGATCAGTTTCATCGCCGTCAGAATTTCTTACCGAAGCCAGATTGTATCCGCCTTTTATGCCAAATGAGGAATCTTTATCCGCTTTAGCTGTGCTTTGCGCGTTTATGTTATGTGATAAAATAAACGCCATCATTATAATTAATATTCTCATTTTTTATCGTTTTATTAACTGGCTGCATTAAAAATTTAATGCAGCCAGTTTGTGGTTATTGTTAAATTTGAATAAATCCTTTTATAATAATTTTGCTTTTAAGATAACTGCAATGTTAACGTTTAATGAAGAACCAATTGAAATATTCTTCAAATCGATACCTGTAACAGATGACGCTTCTAAAAGTCCGTTAAATTCAAACTTTCCATCATTATTTGTGTCTTTATAGGATACAAAATGCAATTCATAATCTCCTTTCGACAAAAAATTCAATTGGTAGCTGCCTGTAGCCTTATTTACGCTTGAGCTGTTTGCTGCTTTTACAAACATTACGCCACTTCCTTGCGCACTTGTTTCTTTAGCTGCATTAAAAGTTCCTTTGGCATAAGCATAAACTATAATTTTGTCTGAGGTATTTTGGGTATCACTTGCCGTTCCTTTAATTTCACCGGCACTGGCTTCATTCACAACCCTTACGCTAGTTGAAAGTTCGCTTGCCGAAACAAATTTGAAATCGTTGCTTCCGCTTTCAACAATGGCTTTTCTGATGTCAAAATCTAAAACAACATTGTTTTGGCTAGAGGCCAACACTTCAAAAGCACTGTTAATATTAATGCTGTTTGATGAATTTTGGATCGCTTTTACGGTTCCGTTGGTCATTAAAACATAAGATCCCGGAGCATTTCCGCTTGCATCAGTTTGGTGATCCAATACCAATGTAATATTTGAATAAGTTCCTGTATTCAGCTCTAAATTACCCAATAATTTCTTCATACCTTTTTGGTATTGCATTAAATCAATGGTTGTTTTTGTGAAACCTTCTATGGAAACACCGTTAACTTTTACATCTGCCACTGTCACAATTACCCCTTTAACATTTGCATTGTCTGTTGGAGCATCGGTAATATAAAAATTGGTTTGACTTTTTTCGTCGCCATACGATGCGCCATCGTCATTAGAGCAAGAAGCCAAAAAAGTAATTGATAATAATAAAATTGTTGCCGTAAATAAATTTTTTGTTTTCATAATTTTAGTTTTAAATGATTATTTCTTTTTTAAGTAATTCGAAATATTTCCGATTCACACCATTAAGACAACGCACTTTTAAAATACCCTACCTTAAATTTTTTATTTTTTTTTGAAGCGATAAACAGCGCGGTTTTCCATAAAAAAATTTCATTCACATTTTATTTCTATTTTTGCTTCATACTAAAAGAAAAGAACAGCAATGAATTTTACCGATTTATGCGATGAAAAGCAATTTGATATTTTTTATAAACAAGAGGTAAATCATGTTTTTAGGTTTATACTCGTAAAGAATAAAAATAAAGACGAAGCATTTGACATTGTACAGGAGGCCTTTATAAAAATATGGGAGAATTGCAATAAATTCGACCTGCTGAAAGCGAAATCTTATTTATTTTCTGTTGCCAAAAATTTATTTCTTAATGCTAAAAAACATGAAAAAGTTGTCAGGAACTTTGAGAATAATTCCACCAACTTATATATTGAAACCGAAACACCCGAAAGTGCTTTAAGGGAAAAAGAGTTTAAACACAAACTTGAAAAAGCCATTGGCAATTTGACAGATTCAAGTCGTGAAGTTTTTTTATTGAATAGAATTGAAGGAAAAAAATATAAAGAAATTGCCGAATTATTGGGCATTTCCCTAAAAGCCGTTGAAAAAAGAATGAGTAAGGCTTTGTTGGCGTTAAGATCTCAAATTGAAGAGTTTAATTAAGGTAGGGTAAAATATAATTTAGTTGTCATATAACCGAATGGAAGACTTTAAAAACATATTAAAATGGCTAAATAATGAAATGACCGACGAAGAGTTGGCTGCATTTCGCAAAACTGATGACTATAAATTGTATAAAAATATTGCTGAAGAAGCTAAAAATATCAATTTAACATCTGTAAATGAAACTGTTGCGCTTCAGGATTTTAAATCCAGAATTGCAAACCGCACCAAGAAAAAATCGAAAGTAATTTCATTCAGCAGAAACTTTGCGTTCAAAATAGCGGCATCAATTGCGCTATTGGTTGGGTTGACCTACTTCCTTTTCAACTTTAGCCAAGAAACGCTTAAAGCTGATTTCGCCGAAAATAAAAGCTTCGTTTTACCCGATGAATCTTCGGTTACTTTAAATGCAGTTTCGCAAATTACCTTCAGCAAAAGTTCTTTCAAAAAAAACAGGCAGTTAAAATTGGATGGTGAAGCTTATTTCAGCGTAAAAAAAGGCAGCGCTTTTAATGTTAAAACCGAACAGGGAAATATAGCGGTTTTGGGCACAGAATTTAACGTAAAATCGAGGGAAAATTCATTTAAGGTTTTCTGTTATGAAGGAAGCGTAGCTGTTTCGCATCACAACACTGAAATTATTTTAACCAAAGGCGAAGGCGTTCAGCTTACAAAAAACAACCAATTGGTAAAATTGCTTAACCCAAAATCGTCAGCTCCTTTATGGTTAAACAACGAAAGTGAATTTACGGAAGAGCCTTACACAGAGGTTTTGGCTGAGTTTGAAAGGCAGTTTAAAATGAAAATCATTTCAGAATCAGTAAACACTAAGGTTCTTTTTACCGGTGGTTTTAACAATAAAGACTTGAATTCAGCTATTAAATCAATTACATTACCTTTGAATATTAACTATCGCATAAAAGATAATGAGATTATTTTATCGAAATAGGTTTTGGATCCTGATTTTTATGATGCTTTTTTCTTCCCTAAAAGTAAACTCACAAAATAGTTTTTCTTTTTTGGAAGAATTAAAACTGGTTGAAAATAAATTCGATGTTAAATTTTCTTATGTCATTTCAACGGTTGAAAACATTCGGCTTCAGGAAAAAATTTCAACAATTTCAACATTAAAAGAAGTCCTCGAATATATAAATTCCAACACATTTTTAACTGCCACAAAAATTGACGAACGTTTTATTTCAATCGCTCCAAAACTTGAAAATATCAAAATATGCGGCTATTTATTTGATAAAGACGCCAAACCTATAAATAATGCCGCCATCATTGTTTCCGGAAAATTATATGGCACAATTTCAAATGAAAATGGTTCATTTAACCTAGAAAACTTAAAAATTTCAGACAATGTTGAATTTAGGTATTTAGGCTATAAACCAATCCTGAAAAATGTAAATGAGTTGGTTTCCCCAACTTCAAACTGCGTAAAACTGATGATGTTTGAAGAAGAATTTGAATTAAGTGAAGTGTTTATCAATAACTACATTACCAATAGTTTATCCAAATTAAACGACGGAACGATTCAATTAAAAACGACAAATTTCAGTATTTTAGCCGGCCAGGTTGAACCCGATTTGTTGCAAACATCGCAAATTCTTCCAGGAGTTGAAAGTCCGAACGAATCTATTTCCAACATCAATGTTAGAAACGGCGTAAGCGATCAAAATGTTATTTTTTGGGATAACATTAAATTATACAATCCCACACATTTCTTCGGACTTATTTCTGCCATAAATCCATACCTGACCAAAAATATTTCCATGATAAAAAACGGAACCAGCGCTAAATATAATGATGGAGTTTCAAGCACTATTTTGTTAGAAACCGATGATATTTCCCAAAATAAATTAAGTGGCGGAATGGGCGCTAATTTTATATTCTACGACGGATTTATTAAGGTGCCGGTAACTGATAAACTGGAGCTTAAAACCTCTTTCCGAAATTCCAATAACAATTGGTTTAACACGCCAACTTACGTCGCTTATTTTAACAAAACATTTCAAAACAGTTCGGTGAGCACAACGGCTTCAAATTCCGATTTTAGCTTTTACGACGTAAATTTAAGCTTGTTATACAACATAAATAACAACAACCGCATTAAGGTAAGTTACCTTAAAATTAACAACGACCTTCATTATTTTGAAGCAGAAGGCAGTAATTTGACGGATAAAATAAAACAAAATTCAGATGCCATCGGGATTAGTTATAACGCAACAATTAACAGTAAAACCAAGGTTGCAATTTCTGGCTATCATTCTAAATACGCATTATTGTCCGACAATTATCAAAATAATCAGCAACAATTGGCAGTCCAAGAAAATGAAGTGCTTGAAAACTCCTTAAAAACAACTTTAAATTACAGTTTAAATGACCTTCTAAATTTGGAAACCGGTTATCAATTAAATGAAACTGGCGTGCTGAGCAGCACAAATGTAAATGACCCATTGTATAATAGAATCCAAAGAAGCGTGATGCTAAACCATTCGGCATTTGCCGAAACCAACTACACAAATCGCTTTTGGTTTATCCGCACCGGCGTAAGGTTTAATTATTTTGACAAAATCAACCAAACTACCATAGAACCCAGAATTAACGTCAGCTATTCTTTAAATGAAAACCTAAATTTAAATGCCCGTTTCGAAACAAAGTCCCAGTATACCTCGCAAGTAATTGATTATTTGGATGATTTTTTAGGTGTTGAAACCAAAAGATGGGTTATGGCTGATGAAAATATACCGCTGATAAAAAGTCAGCAATTTTCGATTGGAAGCACATTTAAAAAAAATAACTTTCTTGCGGATTTAAGTCTGTTTCATAAAAATATTACTGGAATTTTAATTTCGGGGCAGGGATTTCAAAATCAAATTCAAAATAAAAGATTGGATGGCGAACAAAAATCCTCCGGAATGGAAGTTTTATTGAACCATAGAAGCAAAAAAACTGAATTTTGGGTATCTTATACCCTAAGCACCAGTGATTTATTGTTTAAACAAATTGCCGAAAACTATTTTCCGAGCAACAATGATATCCGGCATTCTTCAAACATCGGATTTAATTTTCATTTTAACGAGCGTTTAAACACGTCAATCAGCGGAATCATAAAATCCGGAAAACCATTTACACCCATAAATACAGATCAAGAAACAATACAAAATGGAAATTTTACCATTGTTAATTATGCCGCTTTAAATACCGAAAGACTCAAGGCATACAGCCGAATTGATTTCTCATTAAATTACCTTTTTCTAAAAACGCAACATGTGCAATCCAATGTAAAATTTGGCATTCTAAATGTGCTTAATAAGAAACAACTTTTAGACACTTATTATGTTGTGGACCCCGACGATTCATCAAAAGCAAAACAAATAAACATTAAATCTTTAGAATTTACCCCAAACTTGTCTGTTAGAATCGCATTTTAAATTAATCATATCACCTAAAAATACAGGTTTAACAAGTAAAAAAGTATTCTTTGCAAAATAAATTGTATGTTTATAAAATGCTTTTATACCGAATAAAACATATTTCTGAAATGCCTTGGATTTTAATTCCGGGATTATAACATTTTAATTTACAACTACTTATCAGAAGAATTAAATTTTTTTCTTCAAATTTCATCAACTATTCATTTTTCAAATTTAAAAACATTATGAGCAATATTATTGTATTAGGCGCTGGTATGGTCGGCTCCACAATGGCCATTGATATGGCAAAAAACCATTCGGTAACACTTACCGATTTCAACAAAAACGCCTTGGACAAAGCCGTAAAAAAGTGTAACAAACTAACTTCAATTCTGCTGGATGTGACCGATAAATTGGCGCTTCAAAATACCATAAAACCTTTCGATTTGGTGATTTGCGCCGTTCCGGGATTTTTGGGTTTTGAAACCTTAAAATCCATTATTGAAGCTGGTAAAAACGTGATAGACATTTCATTTTTTCCTGAAAACTCCCTCGATTTATTCGAGCTTGCCAAACAAAAAAAGGTAACGGCCATCGTTGATTGCGGCGTGGCTCCGGGAATGGGAAATATTATTTTGGGCTATTATAATGAAAAATTAAACATAACCGATTTCGAATGTCTGGTTGGCGGCTTGCCTAAAATAAAAAAATGGCCTTTCAATTATAAAGCGCCTTTTTCGCCAGTTGACGTTATTGAGGAATATACGCGTCCGGCCCGTTACGTGGAAAACGGAAATGTGATAGTAAAAGAAGCCTTGTCTGATGTTGAATTTGTTGATTTCGAAGGCGTTGGGACTTTGGAATCTTTTAATTCGGACGGACTGCGATCCATTATTTACACCATGGCGCATATCCCAAATATGAAGGAGAAAACGTTGCGCTATCCCGGCCATATTGAATATATCAATGTGTTGAAAAAGAGCGGATTTTTTAATGAAGAAAAAATAAATATTAACGGAATTGACGTTTCACCTCTTGAATTTTCATCAAAAATATTGTTTAACGAGTGGAAATTAGGCGATACAGAAGAAGAAATTACGGTGATGCGAATTACGCTGAAAG
>JAUYUA010000020.1 GCA_030694935.1 Lutibacter sp.
AATTGTTTTTTTCATTTTCCCTTTCTTTTAATTTCATATCATTATTGTCCGGTTAACTTTTTCAAAACAAACAGGTCGCCCCGATGGGGCTTTAAATACTGAATTTTTCCATTTTTCTACAAACATTTCGCTCCTATGGAGCTTTTTTAGTCCCAGAGGGACGACCTGTCTGTAGAAAATAGATTTTAAAAAAAACAAGCCCCATCGGGGCGACCTGTTTGTTAAGGCCGATTAAGATTGGTATTGTTAAATTGCAATGAATTTTTACCGGACAACAATGATTTCATATATAATTTTTTTTACTTAGCAAGACGACTCACAATGCAAAAGGTTTTTTAGCTTAATTATCGGGACAACGTTAATTATCAACATTTTAACCAGTCAAAATCACCATAAAGCGCCAAAGCTTTATGCCATAAATAAAAATAAAAGTGGGATTGAAGCAGTTTTTTTATTCTTTTTATTAGCGTGATAAAGTTATGCATTTTAAGGTAACGTCCAACATTTATTATAAAATATTAAAAACACGATAGCGCGGATTTGCAATCCGTGCCTTGTAATAAATTCAATATAAATCTAAAATAATCACATCCAAATCATTGTCTAAATCAGCATAATTACGTGCTGAACTAAAATAATAATCTTCGGCTGACGCAACAATTTTATCCTTTACGGGATTGTTGTGGATATAATTTACTTTTTGTTTAATGAACCAATTGCTCTCCGCAAATTCTGCATGATATCCGTTTTTCCATACTTTAAATTTTTGCGCTTTTTTTAGGTGATCACAAGCTTTTTGAAAATGAGTAAGCATCCACTCTTTTCTGCTTTCTGGTTCGTCTATAATGGTTTGGATTATTTTCTTTGAAGTGAATTTTTTGAAGTCCCTAATCACATCAGACAAAATAAAGCCATTTGTTGCTTTGCATAATAAATGAATATGGCTACTCATAATGCAATAAGCATAAATCTCCAATCCCTTATTTTCTTGGCAATGTTTAAGGGCGTTTATGATAATATATTTTTGATTTAATCGTGTAAAAATATCTATCCAGCCAACAGTCGTAACAGTGATGAAATAAGCTTCTTATGTTGTTGTTGCTTTGTATTTTGTTGACATCTTATTTTCTTATTTAATGAAAATTTACATTTTTAATGATGTTGCATTTATTGATAGTTCCGTTACTAGTATTTGCGTGGCACGGATTGCAAATCCGCGCTATCGTATCCGCGCTATCGTCGCTAAAAACACATCGCATTATCGAGCTCTCGGATTAAAACCGGCAGGCGCGTTTTGCGGCGAGCTCGGATTGGTGATTAAACTGTTTGACGCAGCCGAATAAATGATCCATTCACTGATGGTAAAAATTGGGTTTGGCGCTGAAATAGAAGCTTTTCGCACCGCCCTACCATCTAAATATTCCCAATTTGTGCCATTTCCGTCAACACCAATAACGCCGAAAATATCGATTCTTGCGCCGGTATTGTCAACCAATTCATACACGTCATCACCATTTCCGGAAATATAAGCGCTTTCAATATCCGGGATGTCATCAAACAGTATTTTATAGTCGCTGCCCCCAATAATTGCAAATCCGCCCGGCGGAATCACGATTCCGGTTAACGCAACAGGTAAGCTGGAAACCGAGGTTGCGCCATTTATATATTTATTCAGTTTCCATCCCAATAAATTCACATCACTATTTCCTGCATTGTAAAGTTCCACAAAACGTGCGGAAACATTATTGTTTGGATCGGCAACTTCGGTAATCATTATTTTTGGAACAACAACCACACAAGCTTCAAAAGCTCCTGAAAACTGAACATCCAACGCGGTTCTCAGTTCGATAACGTTGCTTAAAACGCCTGTAATTGTTCCTTTTCCCTGCGGAAATAACTCGTTTGCAAAAGTGGCTTTTCCGTTTGTGAAAACCGATAGTTTTGTAGCTACGTTGCAGGTTTCCAAAGTTCTATATCCATTGTTGATGCCACTAAAATAGGTAAAAGCCGAACCCAACTCGTTTTGTGCCAATTGCACATTTTTTACTTTTACCAAAGTGTTTTCAAAAACAGGATTTAAAATTTCTGATATTAATATTTCTTTTGGAATTATGGTAAAATTTTCGTCGCTGTTGTAAATGAAATCGGGAATTTGGGTTTCTTCAATTTCGATAATGGCAGTTCCCTTTGGAAACCCGATGGTTAAAACGCCGTCTTTTTTATTCATATACAGTTTGTTCAGCTTCACAAAAACCTTATCGCCAACATTGTATTGTTCAAAATTGGCGGTTTTGCCGATTAAAATTTGAATGCCGGCGGTTGCGTTTTCAACCGCATCTTGAATCACCAATTTTTTTTCGAAACTTCCGTGTTCGTCGCTTGAAATTACAAAGCCTTCAACCACATAATTGTTGCTGATGCCGAATTCAACCATAGTTCCTTTGTACATTTCCTTCACCGATTTCAAAGTAATATTCGCCTTAAAAGAACTAGAATAATCGCATCTTGCAGTGGTGAATTTCACATCGTCTGTATCTCGCAAATACAGCTGAAAATCATCATAATAATTGCTGAAAATAGCCACAACGTTTCCTTTTCCTTCGGGCAAAAGATTGTTTTTGAAACTTGCATAACCGCTATTTCTTAGGATAACTTCATCCAAAATATTGCAGGAATTGTCAGTGCTTTCCAGCACGCGATTTACCGTTTCGGTATTGTCGGCATTTCCGTAGGCTTTCCCTAAATCGCTCGATTTAAATTGCACATTTTCAATTTCGATGAGCATTTCCAGCATACTTTTATTCAAAGCTGAAATAGCCACTTTTTTGGGAATTATTTCTGCAACTTCGCAGGAACGCAAAATATATTTGTTGATTTCCGAACCCAAAATACCTGCCAATCCGTCGCCAGTTGCCACGCCAATTTGCACGCTTCCAAAACTGTATCCAACCGCCAAACCTTTCAATTTCACGTAAATTTTTCGTCCGACATTGAACTTGGTGTAAATATTGGTTTGGTTGATGGAAATTTTAATGGCCGCAGTCGGATTCTCGGGCTTGTCCTGAATGGAAATAGACTTGTAAATATTCCCCGATTTGTCGCTGGAAACTACGTAACCTTCCATTATAACATCTGTTTCAATAATTCTTGCACCGCCAAAAGTGTACATTGCTTTTACCTGCTGAATGGTGGTGGTTGCCGTAAGTTGCGGTTCAGTGCAATCGACATTGGGCGTTTCAAAATCCCCGTCTTTTACGCAACTGGCAAAAAGGAAAATTAACAAGAGAATTTGGGTTGTTTTTAATACTGTTTTGTTGTTATTCATAGCTTTAATTTTTAAAATCTTACATATAAATTTAGATAATAAGAGGTTTTACCTCCGTACCAATATTTGGGTCCGAAAATGGGTTTCTCCAGTTGTTTGTCTTGTTTTAATTCGGGATAATTGGATTTCCGCGATTGCTCAAAGCCGCCTGTTTTAAATAATTCTCCCAAAATATTGTTGATTCCCATAAAAAATCCGAGATAATAGTCATCAATTTTCCACGATTTCCCACCAACGGCATTCACCAAAAAAGAAGGGTCAAATTTTTCTTGTTTCAACAAATGGTCAACTTGTTCCTGAGTGACTTGCACGCCGGTTTCATCATCCAAAAAAGGCACACCATCAGAATCCAAATAAAAATTATTGGTTCGCAACAAAGGAGAAATATCCAAATAATTGTTGGATAAATAGTTGGCGTTTATCTGAAAAAACCAATATGCCGGATCGCGGTATTCAAAAGTGAACGAATAGGCGCGTTGCGGCGTTCCTGAAATGTGGTAATTTTTCAAATAAGCCGTTCCGAAATTGCTGTTTAAATCGGTGAAACTTTCGGAAATCAGGTACAATTGCGGATTGTTGCTGTACGTAAATTGCCCTACAGAACCCGCAGCAAGCAGTTTTACGGTGGGTAAAACCTGGTATTCAAAACTCAATTCCGCACCCATATTCGTTTTTTCGACGCCCGTAATAATTTCGTTCACAAAATCGGCCTGGTCACCCAGTAAACCTTCCGCAAAAAAGAAGGAAGTTTCAATGGCATCGCTAAATTTTGTGTAATAAGCCGTCAATCGCGATTGAATTTTTGGCGCACGAAAAACATAACTCAAATCTCCTGTCACAATTTTCTCGCTCGATAAATCGGGCGTGATGCTGTTGTTTACCCGCGAATTGGAAAAAGCCGTTTTTATGGTGGGCGCGTTTGTGCTGAAAGCCCCGTTTAAAGTGACCAAATGTCTTCCCGTAATTTTATAAGTGGCTCCCGCTTTTAGGCCGAAATCCATAAAATTTTGCTGTTCACCTTTTCCAAAAGAATTTTCAAAATAAGTGCCGTTTTTAAACAAACCTTCCCGCTGATAATTGGTGCTTTTTGCATTCAATCCCACAAAATAATCAATATTGTTTTGCGTTCCCTGCACTTGCGCAAAAGCGCTCGCCGTAAAAGCATTGACGGTATAATTGTATTGAAATGAGTCGCCTTCAACAACGGTTCGATTCGGATTGTTTAAATCATTTTGTTGCGCATCGCCCAACGCGTATTGGTCTAAATCCACAAAACCGTTTCCGCCCAACAAATCGAGCATATTTGCATAATTCTTTGAGCTTAAATTTTTGAAGGAAACACCTCCGCTGAAGTTCAAATTCTCCGTAAATTTTGTGTTGATGAGCGAATTTGCCGAAAATTGCGTGTCGTCAACCCGGTCTTCATACAAATAATACAAGGAATTGCCGTTATCGGCGTTTGCCTGATACAACTCATTCCATTTTATTTGTCCGTTTTTCAAAAATTCCTGTTCAGATAAATACGCGTTTGCATAATCGGGATTGTCGGGATATCTCAAAAAATTGCTGGGCAAATATTTCCAATAGGTTGGATCGGGATTTAACGCGTTAAAATAGCCCAACCGGCTGTTGCCGATATGTCCAAATTGATAAGCCAAAGTGGATTTTATCGTCGTGTTTTCACGTTCATAAAAATGGCTTAACATCAACACCGGCTCAAAAATTTCCTTGATTCTCGAATTCCGCTTGTCGCCTTCCTGATTTCCCCAATACGCATTGTATTGGTAGCCTTTTAAATCGTAAACTTCCTGGGTGTTTGGCGATGATTTTCCGCGTTTGTTAGGCGTTGCGAAAGCCGTAAAATTTAAACTGTGCTTTTTGGCAAACTTTTTTTCCACCGCCAAAAAACCCGACCACGCATTGTAAGAAGTTCCTTCAATAGAACCTTCCTGAGCAAATCTGCGGGATGCCGAAACCACGAAAGCCAGGTTTTTTTTGTTCCAGCCGGAGGCATAAGTTGCCATCGCACGACCCGTATAACTTTTATTGGTTGATGAAAGAGAAACTTTTTTCACCGCCTGATAATCGGATGCTCTTGTGCTGAAATTTGTGGTGCCTAAAATGCCGCCAAAAGTGTGGTCGGAAGCCGTAATGCCATTGGAAAATTCCTGATTTCTGAACGCATCGTTCAAACCGCCCCAATTGCTCCATTGCGGACGGCCATCGTACATTTTATTCATTTCAATGCCATTTATGGCGATGGTTCCGTAGCTGGAATCGTACCCACGGACTTTAAACCAAGCCTGGCTGAAATTAAAAGCGGCGGCCTGTAAATAAGCATCTTTGGAAGACTGGAACAATCCCGCAATATAATCGGAACTTTTCCCTTCTTCATCCAATAAATCTTCCTCGGTTAAAACAATAAAGCTTGTTTCATATTTTTCAACAATCGTTTTTTGTAAAAATACAGTACCCAAATCATAAGATTTAGCTTCAATAATGTTGATGGGAAATTCTTGGGTTTCGTAACCTTCAAATTGAAATTGCAGCGTGTAATTTCCAACAGGAATATTTTCAATGGTGAATTCCCCGTTGAAATTTGTTTCCGAAGAAATATTTAAAGATGAAATTTTCAGGAAAACGCCTTGCAAAGGTTCCTCTAAAGTAGCTTCAACAACTTTACCTTTGATGGAAGCAAGGCTTTGGGCGCCTGAATCAATTGCATGTAAAAGACATACAATCGTGGCAATAACCATTATTTTCATTCGCAATTTTTGATGAAATTAATGTTTTTTTAGCACAACTCCGATAAAAAGCAAAAAAATAATTCTGTTATCATCCTGAAATATGGTGTGGTATTCCTTATTTCGTTTGCAATTTGTGCCTATCTTGTGCCTTAAAAAAAGCTATTAAATGAGCATAGCGGAAATACAATTCAAACAATAATGTTAATATGCGAATTACATATGACCTAATTAAAACAATAAATATTTGCATATGAAACGAATTTCTCTACTTGTGCTGTTACTTTTTTTGATGATTCAGCCAGTTTTCAGCCAAAAAAAATATGACATAAAAACCATCGCTTTTTATAATTTGGAAAACCTTTTTGATATTGTGGACGATACCTTAAAACTTGATGAAACCAGTCCCATTATGGAAATTAAAGAAAACAGGGCGGCCATTTACCAGCTTAAACTGAACAATATGGCAAAAGTGCTTTCTGAAATTGGCGTGGATGAAGCCAAAAACAGTCCGGTAATTATTGGCGTTGCCGAAATTGAAAATTATGCCGTGTTGGAAGATTTGGTGAACACTTCGTTTTTAAAGGACAAACAATATGGTATTATCCATTACGATTCTCCCGATTTACGTGGCATTGACGTGGGTTTATTGTACCAAACCAATCATTTTAAACCCATTTATCACGAAACTTTCGAGTTGCGTTTATGGGATGGCAATTATAGAATATACACCCGTGACCAATTGTTGGTTTCCGGCTATTTGGCCGATGAACTCATTCACATTATCGTAAATCATTGGCCTTCCCGACTTGGCGGTGAAGCAAAAAGTCGGTCAAAAAGAGAAAAAGCAGCCTATTTAAACACCCAAATCATCGCAAAAATAAAAGAAACCGACCCAAATCCAAAAATTATTTTGATGGGCGATTTAAATGATGATCCCACCAACAGCAGCCTGAAAAAAATCTTAAAGACCAAAGGCAAAAAATCGGATGTTGAAGCCGGCGACATTTACAACCCGATGGAAGATCTCTTCAGGCGCGGGCAAAATACCTTGGCTTATCGGGACAACATCAACCTGTTCGACCAAATTATGTTTACTTCGCCGTTGTTGACAACCACAAACGACTTTTCTTCCTATAAAATGTACAAAACGGCCATTTTTAAGCCGCAATATTTGACCACCCAAACCGGAAAATACAAAGGCTATCCGTTCAGAAGTTGGGGAAATGGCGGATTCACCGGCGGCTACAGCGACCATTATCCGGTGTATTTGTATTTGATAAAGGAGGTATTTTAAGAAGCTTTTAAAAAGTATCAGGTATTTGATGTCTTTAATAAAAAAAATGAACTTTTAATTTTTAACTTTTAACTTTTTTTGGGGCGTTTCCCGCCAGCAGGCGGGCCGCGCTTTCCGTTTCAATCTTTTTTTTCGGAGAAAAACCTCAAAAAAAGGATTTTCACTTTAATCACTAACGCGAATCCGTATATATTCATATTTCGCGTACGGACAGGTCGCGACCTGTCCCTACAATTTAAAATTGCAAATTCATCCGCAGAAATAAAAATTAAAATCAATAGATTTGTGAATTAATTCATAAAACCCAAATAATAGAAATTATGCATAAAACACTAATCTCTTTTTTAGTATCATTTGCGTTTATCGCAATGTCGGCCCAAGGGGTAATGACACCCGAAAAACTGCTTCAACTCAACAAAGTTTCAGGAGAAGGATTGACCAAAGACGGCAACAACCTTATTTACAGCATTTCAAAATACTCGCTCGAAAAAAACAGCTCAGCAACAACCACCTACCAAATGCCAATCGCTGGAGGAAATGCACAAGCAATCACTGATTATAAAGCGTTGTTGGCAGATAAAAGTGTTTCACCCGATGGCAAATACAAAATTTTAACTGCGGAAGTAAAACTGAAAAACATTACCGGAAAAGATTTTTATCCCGAAGTTACCGGTTCAAACGTGCAAATTTACGACGAACTCAATTATCGCCACTGGGATACTTGGGAAGATGGCGCTTACAGCCATATTATGTACCAGCCGGTTTCAGATGCAGTTTCTGAACCAATCGATATTATGGCTGCAGAACCTTTCGACAGTCCGCAAAAACCTTTTGGCGGCTCTGAAGATTATTTGTGGAGCCCCGACAGCAAAAACATTTTATATGTTGCCAAAAAATTAAGTGGTGCCGCTTACGCTTCAAGCACCAATTCTGATATTTACCAATACAATCTTGAATCAAAAACCACCACCAATTTAACTTCAGAAAACAAAGGATACGATACTGATCCTGCGTTTTCTTCCAAAGGGCAATTGGCGTGGCTTCAAATGAAAAGAGACGGTTATGAATCGGATAAAAAAGACATTATTGTCAATGTAAATGGCGCTTCTATTAATTTAACGGCAAACTGGGACGGAACCGTTGACAGTTTTGTATGGCAAGATAAAGGCGATAAAATTTATTTTGTGGCTCCGGTTTTGGGAACCGTTCAATTGTTTGAAATTGGAATTCCTGTTTCGGGAAAGAAAAGCAGCGCGCTAAAACAACTTACCAACGGGCAATTTGATGTTCACAGCATTGTGGGCCAATCAAAACAAACGATTGTGGTGAGCAGAAGAGATATGAACCACGCGCCAGAGTTGTATTCCGTAAATTTAAGCAACGGAAAAATGACTCAATTAACGCAAGCCAACGATGATTTTTACAATACAATAACGTTGAGCAAAGTTGAAAAAAGAATGGTAAAAACAACCGACGGCAAAGACATGCTTACCTGGGTTATTTATCCGCCAAACTTTGATCCTGCGAAAAAATATCCAACAATATTGTATTGCCAAGGCGGACCGCAAGGCGCTTTAAGCCAAATTTATTCCCTAAGATGGAACTTCCAGCTGATGGCCGCAAACGGTTATATTATTGTTGCGCCAAACAGAAGAGGAATGCCGGGTTATGGCGTGGAATGGAATGAGCAAATCAGCAAGGATTATGGCGGACAGAATATACAGGATTATTTATCTGCCATTGATGAATTGGCGAAAGAACCTTATGTGGATGCCAATCGTTTGGGCGCTATTGGTGCAAGTTACGGCGGTTATTCGGTATTTTATTTGGCAGGAATGCACGAAGGAAGATTCAAAAGTTTTATTTCTCACGATGGAATTTTCAACTGGAAAAGTATGTACGGAACCACTGAAGAATTGTTTTTTGTGAATTGGGATTTGGGCGGTGCTTATTGGGATAAAAACAATGCAGACGCACAAAAAGCCTATAACGAATTCAACCCTGTTGAAAAAGTTGGAAATTGGAATACGCCAATTATGATTATCCAAGGCGGAAAAGATTTCAGGGTGCCAATCGGACAAGGGTTGGAAGCTTTTCAGGCAGCGCAATTGCAAGGCATCAAAAGTAAATTGTTGTATTTTCCTGAAGAGAATCACTGGATTTTAGACAATCAGAACAGTTTGGTTTGGCAGCGTGAATTTTTCAAATGGCTGAAAGAAACATTGTAAATTTTTAAAAACAAATTATAAAAAACAGGTAACGGATTTTTTCGCTACCTGTTTTTTTGTTGAATCGTGTAATTGTGTAATCGTTTAATTTTATTTAGAATTTCAATTTTTTAAAACTTTCAGCTTTTGTCTTTCAACTTTCAGCTTCTAGATCTTTCAACAAAAGCTGCAATGTTTTATAGCCGTTCCACTCATTTTCATCGATGTGAAAAGCGGCTTTAAATGCATTTTTATTTTGGATGATTTCGTGTTTGTCGCCCATTCCAAATCCGATGGCGTTGTAGGTTGTTTGGTTGGTTCCTTCAAAAAGATTCAGCTTTAAATGTGTTTCATCGGAGCCCACTTTTTTGCCGTAACCATTGTCGCGCAGGCCGCCGCACATAAAAACGGGTTTCATGTTTTGTGGTCCGAAAGGTGACAGTTGATTCATAATTCTGAAGAATTTTGGCGTAATTTCTGAAAGGCTGATTTCTGCATCAATGGCAATTTCGGGCGTTCGCAATTCCTCGGGCAAGGTGTTTTTTACAACTTCTTCAAACTTATTCTTGAAATTCTGGTAATTTTCTTCTTTTAAGGTCAATCCTGCCGCATATTTATGTCCGCCAAACTGTTCAATAAATTCGGTACATTGTTCCAGCGCTTCATATACGTCAAATCCTTTAACTGAACGTGCTGATGCCGCCAATTTGTCGCCGCTTTTTGTGAAAACCAAGGTTGGTTTGTAGTGAGTTTCAATCAATCTGGAAGCTACAATGCCAATCACGCCTTTATGCCAATTTTCGGCATAAACAACCGTCGAATAATTATCCTGTTCCTTGTTTTCTTCAATTTGTAGCAAGGCTTCTTGGGTGATCAATTTATCCAAATCCTTCCGGTCGTTGTTATTTTGTTCAATTTCCAAAGCGAATTTTACGGCCGAATCGAAATCCAGTTCGGTTAACAATTCAACAGCGTAGTTTCCGTGTTTAATTCTTCCGGCTGCATTAATTCTTGGCGCAATAATAAACACCACATCGGTAATGTTTAATTCCACCTTTTTTATTTGGTGAATCATGGCTTTAATCCCGTTTCTCGGATTCGAATTGATTACCTGCAATCCAAAATAAGCCAAAATTCTGTTTTCACCTGTGATGGGCACAATATCGGCAGCGATGGCTGTTGCCACCAAATCTAAATACGGAACCAAATCGTCAATGGTTTGGTTTCTTTTGCATGCCAACGCCTGAATGAGCTTAAAACCTACGCCACAGCCGCACAACTCATCATACGGATATTCGCAATCGACTCGTTTTGGATCTAAAACCGCAACGGCATTTGGAATTTCGTTGCCCGGACGGTGGTGGTCGCAAATGATAAAGTCGATGCCTTTTTCTTTTGCATAATTTACTTTATCAATGGCTTTTATGCCGCAATCAAGCGCAATAATCAGGGCAATATCATTGTTGTGCGCAAAATCGATTCCCATAAAGGAAATACCGTAACCTTCTGCATACCTATCGGGAATATAAGTCGCTATATTTGGGTAAAATGTTTTTAAATAGGAGGAAAGCATAGAAACCGATGTTGTGCCGTCCACATCGTAATCGCCATAAACCATGATGTTTTCGTTTTCGGAGATTGCTTTTTCAATGCGTACAACCGCTTTGTCCATATCCTTCATCAAAAAAGGGTCGTGCAAATTTTTTAAACTCGGACGAAAAAAGGCTTTGGCCTGGTCGTAAGTTTCAATGTTTCGTTGCACCAACAATTTGGCCAAGGTGTAATCTATTCCCAAATTCAGGGCTAATTTTGAAGTGATTTGAGAATCTGTTTCCGGTTTTAATTTCCAACGCATAGCAGTGCTTTTTTCCAAAAGTAAGCAAATTTATCTTGTGAAGTTGTTTTTATGGTATGCCGAAAAATAATTATAAATCTCAAAAAAACAATCGCGGGTACTTGAAATCACGGATTACAAATCCGCGCCAGCGAGTTTATTTATCGAAATATTGAATTTCGTGTGAAATATCTGAAAATTTACGAAACATTTCAAAAACGCCACAGTAACGCTCAACGGAAAGATTTACCGCTTTTTCAATTTTATCTTTTTGAAAATCTTTGTCGTAAAATTTATAAATTACTTTTACTTTATCGTAAACTTTTGGATGTTCTTCAGTTAAGTTTGCTTCCACTTCAATTTTAAAATCGGCCACTTCAGCGCGCATTTTTTTCAACAAAGAAGCAACGTCCATGGCAGTACAACCCGCCAAAGCAGTTAACATCATTGCTTTTGGGCGCAGCCCTTTCCCTTGTCCGCCGGCATCTTCAGCGGCATCAATCATCACAGTTCCTTCAGGCGCAACAGATTCAAAAAGCATTTCGCCTTTCCAGCTTACTTCAATAGTATTGATCATAATTTTATCATTGTTTTAAGGCACAAATTTACAAGAATTTTTAGCATTAAAAAGTAACATTCTTTACAATTCACCCACTTTAAAAACAACCTTAAATAATTTAAAACACATTAAAAAAAATTATGTACTTTTGCGCCACATTCATTTTGAATGTGAATTTCAACCCGTTGGCCAACGGTTGAAAATTAATAAAATTGGGGATGTAGCTCAGTTGGCTAGAGCGCTTGGCTGGCAGCCAAGAGGTCGTCGGTTCGAGCCCGATCTTCTCCACATAATTCTTTTGTCAAATCATAGTTTGGCGAGAAGTTTATCCCGAGCGAAGTCGAGGGAAGCCCGATCTTCTCCACATA
>JAUYUA010000021.1 GCA_030694935.1 Lutibacter sp.
CATTGTTGTCCGGTAAAAATTCATTGCAATTTAACAATCCCAATCTTAATCGGCCTTAACAAACAGGTCGCCCCGATGGGGCTTGTTTTTTTGAAAATCTATTTTCTACAGACAGGTCGTCCCTCTGGGACTAAAAAAGCTCCATAGGAGCGAAATGTTTGTAAAAAAATGGAAAAATTCAGTATTTAAAGCCCCATCGGGGCGACCTGTTTGTTTTGAAAAATTTAACCGGACAATAATGATAATTAAACAATTTTTTTAAGTTTTGTTTAACGAAAACTTAAAGGAAAGGCGGGAATGTTAACATAATCGCGATTGCAATTTTTGTATAGACGGCAAGCTGCGTTAGGAGTTGCCCTTCGACTCCGCTCAGGGGAAAACCTTTTTGACCATTTTCAGTGAAAAAAGTTTGGAACAAAAAACCCGACCTGCCTGCCGGCAGGCAGGCCTGCCTGCCGGCAGGCAGGCCTGCCTGCTGGCGGGAAACGCCATCGAAAAAAGGCAGGCAGGCCAACCAAAAAGGCAGGCAGGTTCAAAATATTATTTTTAAAAGCTAAATCTGTTAACTAAGAAGTTACATCAATCAATTTTCTTCGATAGGCGGTAAGCAAACGCGATTTAGAGATAAATCCGAAGTATTTGCCGTCTTTAAACACCACCAAATTCCATGCCCCGCATCTTTTAAACTTGTTCAAAATATCTTCGGCTGAATCTTTTTCGTAATAAATAATATCGGAACCTGCGTGCATCAAACTCTCGACTTTTACCGTATCATATAAATCCTTATCGAACATAATACTTCTGATGTCGTTGATGGTCAATATTCCCAAATAATCCATATCATTATTCACCACCGGAAAATGATTTCGGGATGATTTTGCAATTGCATTATTTACCACATCACCCAAAGTCATTTCAGGGTGAAGCAGCACAAAATTAGTTTCAATCAATTTATCTAAATCGAGCATCATCAACACGTTTTTATCTTTATCGTGGGTAATGAGCTGCCCTTTTTTCGCCAATTCAGAAGCATAAATATTATAGGGCACAAATTTTTGTGTGATAACAAAAGAAATCAGTGCCACAATCATTAGCGGCACAAAAAGTTCATAGCCACCGGTAATTTCAGCAATTAAAAATATCGCCGTTAAAGGTGCCTGTAAAATACCAGCCATTAAACCGGCCATACCAACCATGGCAAAATTGGTTAAAGAAAGTTGGTGGCTGAACAAGTTGCTGGCATTCACCATCATAGCAAATACATAACCTGTAACACTTCCCGTAAATAGTGTTGGCGCAAATATGCCACCAACGCCGCCAGCGCCAAAAGTAAGTGAAGTCGCAATTACTTTAAATGCAATTAAACCTATCAAAAACAGGATGATTACGTACGTGTTATCAGACAGAATCTGCAATATATTATTTCTCACAATTCCATTAACATTTCCCCTCAAAATATTGTTGATGGTTTCATAACCTTCCCCAAAAAGCGTTGGAATAAAATAAACAATAACGCCTAGAGACAATCCGCCAATGAGCAATCGCACATAAATATTTTCGAATTTTTTAAAAAAATTGCCAATTCCAAAATACATTTTACTGAAATAAATAGAAGCCATTGCAGAAGCAACACCTAGAAAAACATAAAATAAAACATCATCTAACTCAAATTTATCCTGTATGTTAAAATGCAGTAAAACATCATCACCAAAAAAGAAATAGGAAGTTAGCACTGCGGTAATTGACGCCAGCAACAAAGGAATCATAGAAGCCAAAGTAAGCTCCAAACTAAATATTTCAACCGCAAAAACTATGGCGGCAATTGGCGCTTTAAAAATAGAAGACATAGCGCCAGCAGCGGCAGCACCAATTAGTAAGGTTCTTGTTGTTTGATTAAAGTGAAAAAAACGCGCAAAATTAGAACCAATGGCAGCGCCAGTGGCAACGGTTGGGCCTTCCAATCCGACAGATCCTCCAAAACCAACCGTAAGCGGCGCCGTAATTAAAGATGCCCACATTTGGTGTTTCGGCATAATTCCCTTTAATTTAGAGATGGCGTATAAGGTGGATGGAATTCCGTGCCCCACTTTTTTTCGTACCACATATTTTATGATCAGCAATACAATTAAAAAGCCTATAATTGGGAAAATAAAGTAAAATGCCTGGTGCACTTGCTTTATAACGCCGCCTTCCAATAATTTTTGAATGAAATGGGTCAAGTTTTTTAAAGCTACCGCGGCCAAACCTGCCAACAACCCTATAACGGCGCTCGCTATATTGGTGAATTGCTTGTTGGAAATATGATGATATCTCCACTTTAAAAATTTAAGAAATAATTTTTTTGAAAATGTTGACATTTTATCTTTCTGAAAGGAGGTACAAAACTATTAAAATATAGCTATTCGGCCACGCGATTTGGGCATTTTTTACAAGTCTTGTTGCTTTTATTCTTGAATTTTTCACAGCATTTATCATTTATCTTAATGTGTGTCTTCTTTTTGGCTGAAGCGCTCCAATCAAAATCGTAATTAAAAATACCTGAAATATCTGTAGTTCCCAAAATGCTTATTTAGAATGATTTTAAACAAATGTACAAATACTTTAAAAACCAACATCAATATCTTTATTAAACTTTATCGAAAAAATATGATTTCAATGTAAATTTTATGTTAAGAAAAGTTATTTTATTAAAAACCTAATTTAAATTAGAAATTACGATGTTTCTAATATATTGATTTTAAGCCATTTGTAAAATTTTAAAAAAACTTAATGTAAACTTAACGTTAACTTAAAGTAAATAAAAAGCAAATGACATACTTTTATAATATTAATAATGGAACTAAACATAAATATATCATGAAAACATTAATAACCCTCGTTGCAATGTTGTTTTGCATAACAGCATTTTCTCAAGAACAAAAAATAACTTATCAAAAAATGGAGAATGATTTGGTAAAAGCAACCTATTATTTTGCCGATAACAGTGCCATTGTTGAACGAGAGGGTTACTTTAATAAAGAAGGCAAACTGCATGACACTTGGATCAGTTATGATTTACAAGGAAATAAAACCGCCATTGCCACCTATAATAATGGTGTAAAAGAGGGTGTTTGGACTTACATTAAAACCGATAAAATTACTGTTGTAACTTATAAAGAAAATAAATTAATTGCTGTTGAAGAAAAAGCTTTGGTAGTTAATTAACGAAAAAATAAATGTAATTTTTTTTAAACCAAAAAGGCTGAAATTTAAATTTCAGCCTTTTTGGTTTTATGCATCAAATTTTTATAGGCTAATACTGTATCCCAATGAAAACGAGGTTCCCGGTTGCCTTAAAGAGAAAGACCGTCCGGCCGCACCAAAAGAATCATACAAACTTTGACGTTTTTCAGCCAAAATATTATCCACTTTTAAACTTATGGATGAATTGTTGTTCTTCCCCATCGTTTTTGAAAAGTTAAAATTTAAACTGTTGAAAGGTTGCACGTAAACATCGGGGTTTTGGCCAAAACCAACAACTTCCAGTGTTTTTCCCTGTACATTGTAAAACAATCCTGTTTCCAATCCAAAGGTTGTATTGTTGTAATTCAATCCGGCATTGATAAGAAATGGCGATTGCCCTTGTAATTCTCTGGTGTCTTTAATGACTTCTCCGTCTCTGGCGAAAGTTTTTCTTGAATCAAACTCTTCATTTATCCCTTGATTCATTTTTATTTTAGAGCCAATGACAGAAACATTTACATTTAAACTTAAGTCTTTTAAGCTTTCAGCCATAAAACCAAAATTCTTTCTGCCTTCAAACTCAAAACCAAGCACTTCAGCAGATGGCGAATTTCTGGGCGTAAATTGGTTTGGCGCAATTACAGAAAATGCAACCAATTCAATAGGGTCTTTAAAATTTTTATAAAAACCGCTCAATGCAAGCATTTGATTCTGATTGCCATAAACTTCATATCTAAAATCAAGATTGTCAATATAAGAAGGTCTTAAATTAATATTTCCAAGAAAAATCACCCCTGTAAGTAAATCAGGAATTTGAACCACCGAAAGTTCTTTAAAACTTGGCCTTGCTGTTGTTTTAGAATAGGAAAACCTAATGTTTGTATTTTCGTTGTATTCATATATGATGTTTGCCGACGGGAAAAAATCCATTTCTTCAAGCGTATTTTCATTGTCATATATTTGGCTGCCTAAATTATTTTGGCCCGTAAAGAAAGTGGTGAAATACTCTGCTCTTAGCCCTAAAATAGTTCTTAATTTTTCTCCCATTTTAAATTCATTGGAAACATAGGCCGCCGCAGTGTTTTGATTGGCATCGAAAGAGTTTGCAGGTTCAAAATTACCGCGAATATAGGAACCTGAATTGGTGGATGGCGTCCATATATTTTCATTGGCCAATATGGCGTTTGGGTCTCCGCCAAAAACGGTCGGACTTATGTTTCTAAAAGCAATTTCGTAATTGTAAACCGAATAATCACGCTGTTTATAGCTGTATAAACCGCCAAATTTAAATACCGCCTTGTTCGTAAACAGCTCATATTTTTTAGTAAAATCTATTTTTCCAACCGCATTTATTTCTTCCAAATTCCGCCAAATTCTGTTGGGAAAACCGGCATCTGAACTGATGGTAAATCCGTCAGGCAATTTTATGAACGTTGTCAATCTAACATCTTTATCATAAACTCTGGAATAGGTTGGCGATATTTTCCATTCTGTAATAAACGAAGCGTCTTCACTGGTGTTTTTACCCGATAAAAGCACGTTGGTAATTGCGCGTTCTGTATATTCAAGATTGTCTTTTACAACATCTATCGCGTTTGAGATTTCCGTTTTTTGATCAAATAATGCAGCCCTGCTTTCACCATTTTGAATATGCAAAAAGTTAAGATTGTATTTTGATTTCAAAGTTTTGTAAGACAAGCCAGTTAAAACCGAGGCCAAAACATTGTTTGTGCCAATATCTCCTCTTTGTCTTCTGTCAAATCGCAACTCAAATTCGTCTCTTTCTTCCGGCTTTTGGTAAATTCCGTTTTCAAAACCTTCATAAAAAGTGGTGGTGTTTTTGTAATCAACAGAAGCAATAAAGCCAAGTTTATTGCCATTCACATCAAACTGGTTTCCATAATTAAAGCCAATGCCAAAATCGGGCAAACTAGTTTTATTTTCTGTGGCCATCGTAGGATTAAAAGCGCGGGTTATTGGCTCTAAAGTTCTATTGCTAGCCGATGCAGGATTTGGGATAATTTGCGCGGTTGAAATTGGAATATCTCTGGTGCCATCATCAAAACCCAAAAAATCTGTTGCGCCGCCTTTGTAGGTTAAATAATTGTCTTTGAAATGCATATTGGGATTAAAACCTCCTGAAACCGAAAATTCCATTTGCTTTTGTGTTGGAAAATCTTTGGTCACAATATCAATAACGCCACCCGTAAAATCGGCTGGCAAATCGGCAGAAGCAGACTTAATAACGAGAATATTTTCTAAAATATTGGTAGGGAAAATATTCATTTGAATGGTATTCTTATCGGGATCCAGCCCTGGAATATCCATCCCATTTAATATGGATTTTGTGTATCTGTCGCCCAAACCCCTAACATAAACAAACTTTCCGTCCTGAACAGAAACGCCGGGAACGCTTTTTATTGCCGAAGCGATATTGCTGGCACCGGTTTTATTGATGCTTGCAATAGACAAACCATCTATTAAAGTTGCAGATTTCTTCTGATAAAATAAGATGGATGCTTCCGTATTTTGTCTTGCTGATGACGTTACCATTACTTCCTTCAACAAAACCGAAGAATTTAAGGTCACATTTATGGTAATCACTTCATTGGCTTTAACCTTAATTTCTGTTATTTCTTTTGATTCATAGCCAATAAATGAAAAAACGAAGGAGTAAACGCCTTCTTTAAGTTCCAAAGCGTAAACACCCTCAAAATCTGATGTTGTTCCTTTTTCAGTATTTTTTACCGAAACATTGGCGAATGCCAGCACATCATTATAATCTCCATCCAAAATTTTTCCCGTCACTTTTCCTGTTTGTGCATTTACCACTTGCATAGCCATCATTAAACACACAATGATAAGAATTCCCTTTTTTAACATTTTGTTTATTTTAATTAAAATATTAGTTGAATGAACAAAATGCCCACAGCCTAAACAGGCGTATGGACATTTTATTTTAAAGTTTTAAAATTATATTAGTAGGCACTTTTTGAAGCTGCATAAGTCCAAGAAAATACAGAGGTGTTTGCTCCAACTGTTGCAGCACCAGACGAAGCAATAGCAGTTACATTGTTTGTGAATTTTGTTATATCAGCAGGATTTGCGCCAGTAATTAAATCGGCTACCGTAACGCCAACCGGCAAAACAACTTGCCAATTAGAAAAAGTAATTCTGCCGTTTGCCAGTTCAGTTACTGAGTCAACGCCATTCACTTTTACTTTAGAATCAACTGAAAAACCGTAAGCCAATACATTTTTCATGTTAGCGATCAATCCGTCTCTTAGATCGGCATATTTACTTGAAGTTCCAACGCCTTTCAATGTTACGTTTTCAATGGTATAGCCAGCTTCTGTAGCAGCAGAACCTGCAGGGCCGTCTAATTCCATCGCACTGTCTGATCCAACTCCCATAACAACCAAAGCATTTTTTATAGATCCAGACCAAGCTTCGTCAAAATCCAAAGCGTCATCACCTTGAGCCCAAGTAAGGATATTGGTTACATTTACCGAACCTCCAAATATTTCAATGGCATCATCTTGGTTGGCAACAATTTCAATATGGTCAACAACAGTTCCAGATCCAACACCGCCAAGCGTTAAACCGTTAATTTCATTATCAGCACCAATGGTGATTCCTCCGTGTCTTATAGAAAGGTATTTATAAACACCTGAATTATCGTTGGCAATATTGCCTCCATATTGGCCAAAAGTATCTGTAGCAGGTATACCTTCAATTTGTTTTGTGGCAACATTACCACTTACAGAAATTGGAGCTCTGCCAAGAACAATTACACCACCCCACAAACCGTTGTCGGCTATAGTTAAATTGGTTCCCGCTTTTTGTCCGATTTGGATATTGTCCAATACCGATGTAAATATAATTGGTTTGGCATCGGTTCCTGCAGCGTTTAATTTTCCGCCTTGGTCAATAATTAAAGCAGAAGCCAATGAGCCTTGGCCTTCAGCGCCTTTTATAATTGTTCCGGCTTCAATGGTTAGTGTTACGCCATCATCAACAACAACTTTTCCTCCTAAAATATATATTTTATCAGCAGTCCAAGTTTCATTCGCTTTAATAATTCCGGCTTTTGTGACCACTGTTACTGGCACCTCCTCATCAATGATTAAAGGTGAATCATTGTCGCTTCCGCAACTAACGGCAAAATTTGAAATAAAAATCAATACAATTAAGTAATAAAAAGTTTTCATAAGTAAAATTTTAGTTTAATTTATTTGTTTAATGTTTGATGCAAAGAACTTGCTATAAGTTAAACAAAAGGTTACTTAGAAGTTATAAAAAGGTGATAAAAGGGTAAATTTAATGTTAAGCGGAATTTGATTAATTCCCCAAAGAAATATCAGTATTCAACTTTAAGGCTTTTAATTTTTGGGTAATGGAAAGTGTATTTCCGGCAACAACGGCAACATCACGCAATTCAATGGTTGCATAGCCCAAAAACGCAACTTCCAACGTGTAATTACCCGGTTTTAAGTTGAAGGAAAAAGAACCTGTTAAATCTGAATTTGTTTCAAAATTGGTATTTTTAACAGTAATTGTAGCAAACGCCAACGGTTCATGATCAACTTCATTATCCAATACAACGCCTTCAATTTTTCCGTTTTTAGGAGCATCAGCAAAGAAAGAGCTTACTTCAAAAGACTGGCTGTATAAAAAAGTGCTGGTAAAAATCAAAAAAGCTGTAACCAATAATCGCATAATGCTTTTAATTATTTATGAATAACAAATTAAGTTCGGCTATGTTAATTAATGGTTAATCAAACTTTAATGTTTTATAAATTCAATGTTAAGAAAGGTAAAAACAAAGGGGTCAAAGAAAAATATAAATTATTAAGTATATTCGTAAAAAAATTTATAATGGGAATGAACTGGAGCCAACTATTGTCGCTAAAAAGATTTGGAGACACACAAATACGACCGCGCAAAGACCAAGACGAAACCCGTTTGGGTTTTGAAGTGGATTATGACCGAATTATTTTTTCCGATTCCTTCAGAAGTTTGCAGGATAAAACACAAGTTGTCCCGCTTTCAAAAACCGATTTTGTGCATACGCGACTTACCCACAGTTTGGAAGTAAGCGTTGTGGCGCGTTCTTTAGGCAGAAGAGTTGGCGAACAAGTGCTTAAAAATCATCCCGATTTGGTGGAACAAGGTTTTACCATGAACGATTTTGGTGCCATTGTGGCCACCGCAGCTTTGGCGCACGATATTGGAAATCCGCCCTTTGGCCATAGCGGCGAAAAAGCCATAGGTGAATATTTTAAACACGGAAGCGGACAACAATATGAATCACATCTTACCAAAAAACAATGGCAAGATTTGGTCGATTTTGAAGGAAACGCCAACGGATTCAGAATTTTAACCGAAAGCAAAGCCGGCATGGAAGGTGGTTTGCGACTGTCTTATGCCACTTTGGGCACTTTTATAAAATATCCAAAAGAGTCGCTGCCAAAAAAACCAACAACGCATGTAGCCGATAAAAAATATGGAATTTTTCAAGCTGAAGTTCCTTGTTTTGAAGATGTTGCCCAAGAATTGGGATTGGCTTCAAAAAGCGGAAATTCAACCTATCACCGACATCCTTTGGCTTATTTGGTTGAAGCTGCCGATGATATTTGCTATACCATCATCGATTTTGAAGACGGCATCAATCTTGGATTGATTGAAGAAGATTTTGCGCTTGAATATTTGATAAAACTGGTAAAAGACACCATCGACACCAAAAAATACCATCAATTACAATTTAAAAAAGACCGATTAAGTTACCTCCGTGCATTGGCAATCGGAAATCTGATCAATGAAGCCGCCAACGTTTTTTTAAAGCAGGAAGAAGCTATTTTAAAGGGCGTATACCAACACTCTTTATTGGATAAATGTATTTATGAAGCGCAAATAAATGACATCATCAAACTGAGCGTCGAAAAAATTTACAAAAGCAGGGAAGTCATTGAAAAAGAATTGGTTGGTTATAACGTAATTGCCACTTTATTGGATGTTTTTGTTTCCGCAAGCAACCGGAAGTATGAAAATTCATTGACCAATTACGATAAATTAATTTTGAACTTGTTGCCCGAAAGTCTGCAGGAACCAAAAGAAAACCTGTATTTAAGGATTTTATCCATTTGCGGTTATGTGGCAAGTTTAACCGATGGTTACGCGTTGGAATTGTTCAAAAAATTAAAGGGTTGATAAAATTAGCGCCTAAAGTTTGGAGTGCCTTGAGTGCCTTAAGTAAATTAGTTTTATACTTAGCAACTCATTCAAAATGATACATTTTTTTTAATTTTTTTTGAAAAAAAATTATTAATCTATTTGAGACGTTTTTATATCGTAAAAAAGCATTTTTTTAACTTTAGGCACTCTAAGTACTTATTAGTTATAGAAAAACTTCTAGCTATACTTCACTTTTCTGAGAACTCTAACCGCTTCTTTGTATTTGATGTATCCTGTTTTGTCATCCAAATTTTTAAGCAAAAGTTCCGATTCCTTCAGCTTTACATAAGCATTCGGAATTTTATTTAAAACACAAATTAAATAATAAGTGGGAATTTCATTTACATCTGCCAATTCAATTTCCGTTAGCGGCAAGTTCTTTTTTAATTTCTCCAAAATGGCATTGCAACTGTTAAATACGTGGTGCAATAATTTTTTGTCAAACTGCGGCGGCTCAAACAACAACTCGCTCACAATATTATATTTTCCGTTTTCCTTGAAATGAATCACTGTTTTTTCCAAGGAATAATATTCGAAGGATTTTTTCAGCCCCAAATAAACAAACTCCGTTATTCTAAAGGAATTTTTATCAAATTCAATTTTTACCTCATCCAAAGCCGAATAAAACAAACGAACTTGCTCGTTAATCAGCTCAATATCAACGCGGGAGTAAAAATTTTCGCCTTTTACCACTCTTTTTTCGCCGGCCCAACACAGCACAATTTGCTCATTAAAAACTTTATAGGTTGGGTGATACGCTTTTTTGTGACGGTTTATAAAATCAAAAACACCGTCTAAAGTGAGCTGAATATTGTTGCTGGCGTTTTTTTCTATGGCTTCAACAATTGTTTTGTTGGATTCTGTGATGTCAAAAGTGGATAAAGTAGATAAGGAGTTGCTGCCCCTTCTGTAAAAAATGGTTCCGTTAACATATTTCCAAATATTTTTATTCAGTGAGGCAATTTTCTTTGAAGGATGAATGGTGACCAAACCAACAACTTTGTGTTTTGGCAATCGCGGAAATGGAATATTTTCATATTGAATTTTTGGCGGATTGTTAAAATAGGAATTCATAAGATTTTGAATCTTGCTGTCGTCAAAAAAATCGACTCCCTCAATTTTATTGAACTGATCATCAACACCAATAACTATATACGAATTATTTTCCGGATTTGAATTTGCCAGTGCGCAAACAATTTTCAGAAACTTTGCTTTTCCCTCTTTATGTTCCAATGAAATTTTCAGCTTCTTGTCGTAAAAGCTATTTTCATCGTTGTGGGCCAACAAATTTTTTATTAAAAGTCGCTTGTTAATCATTGCTTTTACCTCATTCTCGGTTCAAAATAGTGGCACTTGCCTGCGCCGTTGGATAGACTATTAAATCTTCAATGTTAACGTGGTAAGGCCGCGTTACCACAAAGTAAATAATATCGGCAATGTCTTCTGGCTGCAAAGCCTTAAATCCTTTGTAAACATTTTTTGCCTTTTCTTTATCGCCCTTGAATCGAACTTCCGAAAACTCGGTTTCCACAGCGCCTGGATGGATTGCGGAAACACGAATATTGTGTTTGTTTAAATCGATCCGCATCGCTTTATTTAAAGCATTTACGGCATATTTTGAAGCACAATACACATTTCCGTTAGGATAAACTTCTTTGCCTGCAATAGAGCCTATATTTACCACAAAGCCCTCATTTCGTTCCACCATTTGGGGAAGAATTGCTCTAGACACATATAGTAAACCTTTCACGTTGATATCGATCATCGCATCCCAGTCATCCATATTTCCATCCTGAACGGTACTTAAACCATGTGCATTTCCTGCGTTATTTATGAGGATGTCAATTTTTTTAAATTCATTTGGCAATGATTCAATGGCATTGAAAACTTCTTCTCTGTTGCTAACATCATATTGAAGCGTTGTAACCTCGGTTAATTGGCTAAGTGATGCTTTTAACTCAGCAAGTCGATCTCCGCGTCGGCCGCAAAGAATTAAACGTATGTTGTTTTGTGCAAAAAGTTGCGCGGTTGCTTTTCCTATTCCTGAAGTTGCTCCGGTAATAAATGCTGTTTTAAGATTCATTTGTAATGTTTTTTTTAAACCATAAAGGTACAAAAAAAAGCCGCCCCGATGAGGGAGCGGCTAACTCAATTGGTTATTATAAATAACCAACCAAAAATCAACTAACCAAACTTTATTTTAAATTTCTTCTAATTTCTGTTTCTCTAAATACTTTTGTTCTCGCTCTGCCTACATCGCTTGTCGCGCTTTTTGCCAAACTTGAACTTGGTTTTAAGTATTGAATGTAACCTCTTCCGGTAAACTCGTAGGTTGTGCCAGAAGCTATGTGATACAAACTTATCTTTCCATCATTAATAACGGTTAACTCAAACTTTTCATTGTCCAGATTATCATAATCTAATGTTAAAATTTTTAGATTGTCATACCCTTCTACATTGGCCACCACATAATCTCCTACATAATCCCAAAATATATTAGCAATAGGTGTGCCAACATTATCTTTGGAAGAATAAAATGTTGTTAAAATTTCTGGAGTGAATTTCAAAAAATTCTCATAATCAAAAGCGTTTACATCTCCGGCGGTGCTTGTATAGGTTTTTTCCCAAGCACTATATTCTTGTAAAAAATATTCAATGTTGTCATAAAAAACTTGGTCATAATCAAAAGTGGATTTTTGGTATCCCAATAAATTATAGGTAACATTGTTATAATTGTCCCTTAATTTTATGTTGTTAACCGACAATTGAATGACATCAAAATTGTAATATCCATCTAAATTATGACTTATTTTTAACCGGCCGTCAAAAGTGTCGTAAAAACCAATCTGAATACCGTAACCATTTCCAACTGTTCCAATTCCCACCAAATTATTATTGGCAAACACTTTTCCGTTTATAAATGATATGGTGAAGGCTTTAGATAAAAATGGGACATCTCCTGCGCCAGTCGTATTATTGTAATCTATGTACCACAAATCATTTGCCGTAACAACTTCTTCAAGTGAAACATCATAAGGTTCATCAATGCTGTTGTCAACAATACAGGAAGCGAACGACATTCCGATAACCAGCGTTCCTAAAAGTAATTTTATAGCCTTCATAATCATTTTGTTTTTAACGTTATTTTACTTGAATTTCAAATTCTGTGCCAAATAAAATTTAACTACATTTATATCGATTTTAATCGTCTAAATTTTAATACTTTGAGCACAAAAATTAAATGGGGAATTATTGGATTGGGCAAAATCGCCCAAAAATTTGCGAACAATTTATTGTTATTGGAGACTACTGAATTAGAGGCTGTTGCATCAAGAGATTTGGCTAAAGCCGAAGTGTTTGCCACAACTTACCGTTCAAAAAAGTTTTATGGTTCTTATGAAGCATTGTTGCAGGATAAATTTATTGATATTGTGTATATCGCAACACCACATAACAGTCACGCACAAATTGCCATTTTAGCTTTGGAACATAAAAAAGCGGTGTTGTGCGAAAAGCCTTTTGCCATAAACAAACAACAAGTTTTTAAGATGATTGAAGCCTCCAAAAAGCACAATATGTTTTTAATGGAAGCACTTTGGACACGGTTTTTACCGGCCATAAAAAAAATAAAAAGCATTGTTGAGAATGGCGAAATTGGCGAAATAAAGTATCTCAATGCCGATTTTTCCTTCAAGGCTCATCCTTCAATTCAACGCATTTACGATAAAGAATTGGGAGGAGGATCAATACTTGATATTGGTATTTATCCTATATTTTTGGCGTATTTGATCTTAGGAATGCCCGACAAGATTATGGCCAAGGCCCATTTTTTTGAATCGGGTGCCGATTCGCAAGTGTCTATTATTTTTGATTATAAAAATGCGCAGGCGGTACTTTTTAGCAGCTTTAACTCAAGCTCAAAAAGAGAGGCTAAAATAAGCGGCACTTTAGGAGAAATTATGATTGACAATCCATGGAACGAAGCAAGTTCTTTTTCCTTGGTTAATGGCAAAGAGGAAGAGAAATTTTTATTGCCGATTATGGGAACTGGCTTTGTCCATCAGATTATTGAATGCAATGAATCTTTGCAAAAGAATCTCACTGAAAGCCCTTTATGGTCACATCAAAACAGTCTGGAACTCATTACTTTATTAGATGCTGTAAGAAAAGAGATTGGTTTGGTTTATGCTGAAGATTTATAGATTTTAGTCGCGCAGTCAAGTGGGTCTTGCGGTCAAAAAGGTCGTGCAGTCGTGCAGTCAAAAGGGTCGTACAGCTGAAAATTTCCGTCCCGATAGCTATCGGGATCGGTCTTCGGACTTCCGACTTATTCCTCCTTCACTTCAGAAATCTTGTAATAATTGATTTTGTTCTTATAAAAATAACTCACAACAGCTTCATTATTGGCAAGTTCAAAAGGCAATTTTGAAACTGTTACTGGTGGTTTATTTCCAAATTCCTGTTTTGGATCGCTATGTAAAATAAAGTCGTGCAGTATTGTTGAAGTTATAAAACTTCCTGAAAAAATGGAGTTTTTAGTGCTATCCATAAGTTTTAATGGTGCTTTATGATTTCTGAAATACACAGTGTCTAATTGAATTTCCTTATTGTCGATTGAGATTTTAACAGTAGTTTCAACCAAATCAGGTTGCTCACCAACCCTGTTTGCATAAGTCGCTTCCAAAACCTTAAAAGGATGTTCCTGCGCTTTTGCTTTTGAAGCGCCACAACTAAAAAGCGCAATACTTAATGCCGCGATTAATCCAATACCGACAAATTTTTTCATAATTGGTTTGTTTATAATTGCTTTTGCAAATTATATACCAAACTAAAAAAGAGTTTATCGAAGTGGATAAACTCTTTTTAAATTTTTTTTATTTATTAACTTTTATAGTAATAACCCTAATTATTTAAAGCTTCCGCGCCTCCAACAATTTCTAATATCTCGTTGGTGATGGCGGCTTGACGCGCTTTGTTGTACATCAATTTTAAATCATCACGCAATTCTGTAGCGTTGTCGGTTGCTTTATGCATCGCTGTCATTCGAGCTCCGTGTTCTGAAGCGTAAGAATCTCTGATGGCTTTATACAACTGCGTTTTTAACGATTTCGGAATTAATTGCAATATGATTTCAGCCTTGTTTGGTTCAAAAATATAATCGGTGCTTACATTCATTTTGCCTTCAACTTCAACAAGTTCAACGGGCAAAAATTGCTCAAAAGTTAATATTTGGGTAGCTGCATTTTTAAAACGGTTGTAAACCAATTCAATTTTATCGTATTTCCCTTTGGCAAACAAATCCATAATGCTCTCTGCAATTACAGCAACATTGTTAAAGGTTAAATCGTCGTATATTTCGTTATGTTTTTCAATAACATTAAAATTCTTCGACAAAATATCATATCCTTTCTTTCCAATTGATAAAATATCAACTTGTTTTCCTTGGTAATGGTCTTCAATATGTTTTACAGAGCCTTTAATCACAGAAGAATTAAATCCGCCACACAAACCTCTGTTTGAGGTAATCGCAACAATCAACACTTTTGAAACGATTCTTTGTTCGGCATAAACATTTTCAATATCATCTTCCAAAGTAGCGCTTAAACTTTGTAAAAGTTCCGTCAACTTATTGGCATACGGACGCATTTGTGTAATTGCATCTTGTGCTTTTTTCAACTTTGCAGCCGATACCATTTTCATGGCACTGGTAATTTGCATGGTTGAACCAATGGATGTAATTCTGTTTCGTATTTCTTTTAAGTTTGCCATTTATTTTTGGTTTTTAGTACTGAGTATTCAGTATTGAGAGAACACTATCATCTCAATACTCAATACTAAAATCATTTAAACGTATTTAGCTGAAATTTCTTTTGCGGCTATTGTTAAGGTATCAATAACCTCATCCGTTAATTTACCTGCTTTTAACAAATCCAAAGCATCTCTGTGTTTTGCATTCAAGTAAGCAAGATAATCGCGCTCAAATTCCTTTACTTTTTCAACAGGAACCGCTCTCAACAAGTTTTTGGAACCTGCGTAAATAATGGCGATTTGGTCTTCAACTTTAAAAGGGTCACTCTGATTTTGTTTTAAGATTTCCACATTGCGTTTCCCTTTTTCAATAACGTTTAGGGTTGCAGCATCTAAATCAGATCCAAACTTTGCAAACGCTTCCAATTCACGGTATTGTGCCTGGTCTAATTTTAAAGTTCCCGCTACCTTTTTCATCGATTTAATTTGGGCATTTCCTCCAACACGTGATACCGAAATACCTACGTTGATGGCCGGACGGACACCTGAGTTAAACAAATCGGACTCCAAGAAAATTTGTCCGTCGGTAATAGAAATCACATTTGTTGGGATATATGCCGATACGTCACCTGCTTGTGTTTCAATAATTGGTAACGCCGTTAAAGATCCGCCACCTTTTATTTTTCCAACCAATGAAGGCGGCACATCATTCATTTGCGCTGCAATCGTGTCGTTATTAATCACTTTTGCGGCACGTTCCAACAAACGGGAGTGTAAGTAAAATACGTCTCCAGGATATGCTTCACGTCCCGGTGGGCGACGTAACAATAAAGAAATTTCTCGGTAAGCAACTGCTTGTTTAGACAAATCATCATAAACAATTAACGCAGGGCGGCCGGTATCTCTAAAATACTCTCCAATTGCAGCACCTGCCATTGGGGCGTATACCTGCATAGAAGCAGGGTCGGAAGCGTTGGCGGCCACAATTGTGGTGTAGGCCATTGCGCCTTTTTCTTCAAATAAACTATGAATATTTGCCACTGTTGATCCTTTTTGGCCAATAGCAACATAAATACAATACACGGGAACGCCGGCATCGTAAAATTCTTTCTGATTGATAATGGTATCAATAGCCACGGTTGATTTTCCGGTTTGACGGTCACCAATAATAAGCTCACGTTGTCCTCTGCCAACCGGAATCATAGCGTCAACCGCTTTTAAACCTGTTTGTAATGGTTCGGTTACCGGTTCACGATAAATAACACCAGGAGCTTTACGCTCTAAAGGCATTTCAAAAGTTTCGCCCTGAATTGGACCTTTTCCGTCGATTGGATTTCCAAGTGTATTTACAACACGGCCAACAATGCCTTCACCAACTTTTAATGAAGCAATTCTTTCGGTGCGTTTTACAATTGATCCTTCTTTAATTGCTCTTGAATGACCCAATAATACCACCCCAACATTGTCTTCTTCAAGGTTAAGTACCATTCCTTCCATTCCATCTTCAAATTCAACTAGCTCGCCATATTGTACATTTGCCAAACCGTAAACACGTGCGATTCCATCACCCACTTGCAATACGGTTCCAACTTCGTCCAATGAAGCTGATGCTTCAAATCCCGCCAATTGTTGTTTTAAAATTGCTGATACTTCAGCTGGTTTTATTGATGCCATTATTTATATTTTTTAAAACTTAATTCTTTTTATTTTGTAATTATGAGCTAAAACTTTCGCTTTCAAACTGTCTTTTCAGTACCTGTAATTTATTGGCAACGCTTGCATCATATTGAATATCTCCAACACGAAGAATAAATCCGCCAATAATATCAGGATTTATGATGCTTTCAATAGTTGCTTGTTTCCCAGTAATTTCAATTACCTTTTGTAAAACCTGTTGATTCAATTCATCGGTTAATGGAATTGCAGTAGTCACTTTTGCTACTTCTATCCCTTTCAAGGAATCATAAATCACATTATATTTTTTTGCAACCTCGCCTAAAATTGGCAAACGCTTGTTGTCAATTAAAAGATTGATTAAACCAATGGTTAAAGCACTTGTTTTGCTCTCAAAAATTTCTTTTAAAGCTGATTTTTTTAATTCGGTTTTCAACACTGGACTGTTAAGCAACAACTGTAACTCTTTACTGTCTTGAATTGTGTTTGCAACAAGCAACATATCATCGTTCACTTCAACTTCTTTTTGTTGTTCAAGTGCAAAACTCAGTATTGCTTTTGCATATCTTATTGCCGCTCTGGATCCGTTCATTTGAAATTAATTCTTATAGCTTTACTTCTTTTAACATGTCTTCAACAAGCTTAATTTGCTTGTTTTTGTCAGATAATTCACTTCTCATCACTTTTTCAGCGATTTCCAATGACAACTCGGCTACCTGATTTTTTATTTCCGCAATTGCCGCGTGCTTTTCAGACTCAATCGTTGCTTTTGCCTGCTCAATTACTTTGGTGGCTTGTGCGTGCGCTTCGCCTTTTGCCTCAGTAATTATGCTGTCTTTCATTTCACGCGCTTCTTTTAACATGGCATCGCGTTCAATGCGTGCTTCCTTTAAAATACGCTCATTATCCGCAGTCAGATTTTGCATTTCCTTGCGGGCATTTTCAGCAGATTCCAAAGCTTTTAAAATACCTTCTTCTCTGTCGTTTACGGCATTCAAAATTGGTTTCCAGGCAAATTTCTTTAACAAAAGCACCAAGGCAACAAATAAAATTAATTGCCAGAAAAACAACCCTAAAGAAAACTGTTCTATTAACTTATCCATGGTATATTTTTAATATTTTTTGTGTTTAATTATAGTTTAAAAAAATTGGCCGCAACCAACCGTTGCGGCTAATTGTTTCTTTTTATGCTGCAAATAAAGCAGCAAATCCAATACCTTCAATAAGCGCTGCTGCAATTAGCATTGCTGTTTGAATTTTCCCGGAAGCTTCTGGCTGACGAGCAATAGCGTCCATTGCTGAACCACCAATTCTACCGATACCTAAACCAGCACCGATTACGATTAAACCTGCTCCTACAATAGTTGGAATTTCCATAATATATATAATTAATTAATTAAACATTCAATTTTAATGATGATCGTGTTCTTCCACCGCTGAACCGAAGTAAAGCGCAGATAACATGGTAAAAATATAAGCTTGCAGCGCTGCCACCAACAATTCAAGCAATGATAAGGCAAACGCCAAACCAAATGACAACGGACTTCCGATCCAGTTTTTGAAAATAAACATCAAACCGATAATGCTCATCAACACAATATGTCCGGCAGTAATGTTCGCATACAAACGTATCATTAATGAAAATGGCTTGATCACAGTTCCCAGCAATTCAATAGGCGCCAAAATAATTTTCATTGGCCACGGCACACCAGGCATCCAAAAAATGTGTTTCCAGTAATTTTTGTTTCCTGAAAATGTGGTGATGAAATAAGTTACCAATGCCAAAGCCAAGGTTACGGCAATATTGTTTGTGACATTCACCCCAAGCGGCGTTAAACCCAATAGGTTTATGATCCAAATGAAGAAAAATACGGTTAACAGGTAACTCATGTATTTTCTGTAATGTTTTTCACCAATATTTGGAATGGCAATGTCATTTCTGATGAATAAAATAAGCGGTTCCAACATACGTCCAACTCCTCTAGGCATTGGATTATTATTATAAGAATTAGCCATTCGGCTAAAAATTAAAAGCATAAACAAACCAACAAGAATAATGAATACCACGTTTTTGGTGATTGAAAAATCCAATGGCTTTTCGTTTGTTGCGTGGTGCTCTTCGTTATAATTAATGGTTCCGAGCGCATCGGTTTTATAAATTTTGTTGTGATATACTGCATAAAATTGTCCATCCGCTTCAGCAACTGCTTCTCCGTGGTGAAATTTTGAAGATGAAAACACTTTTAACCCGTTATCTATCAAAATTACAGGCAACGGAAATCCAACATATTTATGCTCCCCTGCATCATTTGTATACGAATACAACGTAAAATCATAAGAATCCAACAAGTGATGCTTGATATATTCTTTAATTTCGGTTTTTAAATTTTTAACGGGAGATTCTTGTTCGGCAGAACTTACTTCATCAGGAATGTTGGCTGCGTTTACAGAAACTGTAATTGCAAAAATCAGGAATGTTAGCGTTTTTAATACGTTAATTCTATACATATACATTATTAATAGAGGTGCCTAAAAATATTTTGCAAATGTACATTTTTATATTAAAAACCTAAAACTATTTTATTTGTTTTTTTTGGAGGTTTATTTATTAATTTTTAAGCCATTACATCTTGTTATTCAACAGTTTTATCAAATAAAATGTTTCAACAATTAAACACAAAAGATAGGGTGTTAAAAAGGCAGTTGCTTCTTGCGGACTTACAGTTCCGTCTTGTTTAAAAACTGGATTGAAAAAAATAAAATAAACACCGAATTTAACGAAACTGCCGCCCATAAACACAAAACCCAGCAAATCGAGGTATTTTTTTTTCAGTTTCACCAAAATAAAAAAAATCAAAATTGCCAAAAAATAATTTGTAAAATAGCTTGGAATAAGCAGGTTTTGAAATAACGAAATGTCTAAATAATATAAAATAACGCTATGGATACCAAAAACAACACTAAGGGAAATCAATGATTTTATGCCAAAAATCGTTATTTGTTTAGTCATCTTTTTTATTGATATTTTTTAACTGTACCAAAACGCTCCAAAGTGAAATGAGCATCGCCACCAAAGTCAAAATAATGGTATACGTTTTTTTTTCAGTCATAAAGTGTGCGTCGAGTTTTTTCCCAAAATAGGCGCCTAAGTATATGGTAATGCCCATTTGAAAAGCAATACTTGTTAACTGAAGGTATTTATTAAGCTGTTTTTTCTTGTTGGGATTCTCCATTTTGTAGCTCCATCACGGATCCTTTCATTGTGCAGGTTGCGTTAAATTCGGCGCCCGGCTCCACCAATAATTTGCTGATGGCCACTTCTCCCGAAATTTTTGCGGTGGCTTTTAAGGTTAATAAATTGTTCACTAACAATTCTCCTGAAAATGTTCCTTCAATATCGGCATTGTCGCAAATAATTTTGCCTGTAACGCTTCCCAAAGCGCCAATAACCACGCGGCCAGCTGTTTTTATGGTTCCTTCTAGGCTTCCGTCAATTCTAAAATCTCCTTCTGATTTAATATCACCAACGATGGAGGTGTTTTTTCCCACCACATTTCGTTCTGATGATAAGGGCGGAATTACTTTCTTTTCTAAAAACATCATCTTTTACTTTTTGAGTATTATTTTATAGTTTTAGTTTTATGGTTTCTATCACTTCCAACGCTTTTTTCGCCTCTTCAGTATTCGGATAATTTAATGCGACCAATTCCAAAGCTTCTTTAAAAGCAACCAAACCTTCTGTTTTTCCAATAGAATATGCTTTTAACAATTCCAGTTTTACAACAATTGGTTCGCCCATATATTTGGCTATCGCAAGGTTGGTTTTTTCTATGACGATTTCAAATTTTTCTGCTTCATAGTCGTGATATATTGCCGCGTACTCCGTTTCTGCAGCATTTTTTTCATCTTCTTCAAGCGCCTGGTTCGGATTTAAAATAATCTTGGCGAATTTTGAAGTCGGATAATTGACAGTAATATCGTTTTTTAGGGCGATTGCTTTTTCGTTGCCCTGACTTTCGTAAATTTTGTACAAATGATATTTGGCCGGAATCAACAATGTCAAATCTGGATCAAAAGTGATTAATTTTTCGAATTTATCTTTTGCCAAATCCAATTCGTTAAATTGATCTTTGTAAATAATTCCCAATTTAAAATAAGCGGTGTTGCGTTCATTTGCAATACTGTCTATTTTTACTTTTTCTGAAGGAATTTTATCTAAATAATAAGAAAGTTCCAGCATTTCCTGATCGATATTTGCCAAATTTTGGTCAAGACCTTGATCGTTCCCCATACTTAATGGAGATTTGTCGCCCAAGCGCCAATTGTCCGATAAAGGACGGTTTCCCCAAATTTTTCTGAATTCAATTTCACCAAAACCAAGCGCCTGAACATTGTAAAAATACCATTTTCCCGACTTTTCGCCAACATCCGATTTGCCTAAATTTGGATTGAACAAACCGCTTTTAACGGTTGATTTGTTTGCCTGTTTTTCTTCAATGGCTTTTAATTTTTCAATATGGGCGTTAAAAAAAGCGATTTGCGCTGCTTCACCCATGGCAACAACTTTTAAAATGCTGTCGTTGGTTTTTGAAATGTTTTCATATAAAATAACCTCATTTAAATTATTTCGGTTTCGCAACAAACGACGCACGCGTTTTGTGTTTTCACTTTTTGTGATGTTTAAAATACTGTCGTAATAAGCTCCAGCAACCATAAATTGCGCCTTGTCGAAATATAAATTCCCTAAAGCTTCATAAGAAAGTTCTCTTTGAAGGCTGTTTTTTGAGTTCGATTTCAGCGATTTTTTAAAATTGGCAATGGCATTTTCCGTGTTGCTTTCTTGCTCAATCATGCCAATTCTGTAATACAATTCATCTAAAAAAGGCCTATTATCTCGGTCTTTTGTCAGTTTTTTTAGAATCGCCAATGTTTCTTCAGCATCCAATTTATTGGTTGAATTTTTGGCTTTTTCCAACTGTGCATGAATTTTGTATTTGTACGGCGCTTTTTTAAAATCGATTACTTTTTGAAAAGCGATGTTTGATGAATCCTTCAATCCTTTTTCACCATAAAGTTGCCCCAATATAAACAAATTTCTGGCAGTTTGCTCTTTATTATTGCTAGAAACCACCGCTTTATTAAGATGGTTAATCCCAAGCTGCAAACTGTTTAAATTTAAGTAAGCCATCGCAAGAACGGTATGCGCGTCTTCTTTAATATTGCTTTTTAACGATTTGTCTTTTAGCAAATTACTTAAACTTCTAATCGCCTGTTCTTCATTTTGCAACCGAACCTGCGTTTTTGCCTGCCAAATAATGGTTTCGTTAATTAAATTTGCTTTTGGATAATTAAGTATCACATAATTAAATGCTTCCAGCGCGGGCACAAATCTTTTGGAATAATAGCGCGATTTTCCCAACAGCAAATAAGCATCATCAATTTCTTTGTTGCGTTCTTCACGGGCAATTAACATGGAATGTTTTTGCACTGCTTTTACCGATTTTTCTTCGGCTTTTTCAAATTCTTGTGGAGAACTATCGAGATCTGCTTGCATTCCCGGCATCGCCAATTCATCAACTTTTAAAGGCTCAATAGCCAAACGTTCCCAATAATTGTCTTCATAATTGGCATTTAATTGCTCCAAACCGATGCGAAAAGCTTCATGGCCGTTATAAAGTACGTTGTACTTTGTGGATACCGAGTGGTAGCTTCTGTTTAAAAACGCATCTTTTTTTGTGGAACAATTAGCCACAAAAAGCGCCAATAAAAAGCCTGCAATGATTTTAAAACTATTTTTCAAAAGAAATTGTTTTTTACTTCTAAACTTAAATTTAAACCGCAAAATAAAATAATCACTGTTTTTGGCGTTACCACAAGGGTCAGGCTTTCCGTTGCAATCTTTTTTTGGAAAAAAAACCAAAAAAAGGATTTTCACTTCAAACAAGGTTCACTGAACACCAATTCAAAATAATGAAAAGGTGAAGTAATCCTTAACGCAAAAAGTGGTGCCAATTAAAATTCAGCCTTTTTTACTAATCCTTTAACTTATTACACTGGTTACTTATTGCAATAAGGAATGTAAAAATACAAAAATCTATGCATTTAATTTAAGTTACACCGAAAAATACGTTTCCAGCTCCTGCAATGTTTCGGCCGATGTAATTAAGTCTTTCACTATTTCCCCTTTTTCAAGCACCACAATCCGATCACAAACTTCGGTAACATGACCCAAATCGTGGCTCGAAATTAAGAGTGTTGCATTGGTGGAAATGGTTAAATCCCTCAATAATTTCTTCAATCTTATTTGCGTTGTGGGATCCAGATTCGCAAAAGGCTCGTCTAAAACAATCACTTCCGGATTTCCGATCAACGCCGCAATAATGCCCACTTTTTTCTGATTTCCTTTGGATAAATCTCTTAAATATTTCTTTTTTTTCAAAATTTCCTCGTTGAAAATTTCATCAAACTGACTTAAAAATACATCGATATCGGCTTTGTTCATTCCCCGAAGTTCCCCAATAAAGTAAAAATATTCTTCAGGCGTTAAATAGCCTATCAAAAAACTTTCATCAATAAAAGAAGCCGTAAAAGGTTTCCAGTCTTCGCTAATATTGACTTGAATTTTATGGTTAACCACATTTCCTGTGGTTGGATTGATAAGATCGAGCACCAAATTAAAAAAGGTGGTTTTTCCCGCGCCGTTATTACCCACCAATCCAAAAGATTGGCCTTTAGGGATTTCTAAAGTTGCTATATTTAAAACGGTTACCCCGCCGTATTTTTTTGAAAGTTCTGTTGCTTTTATCATTTTTATATGTTTAATCTTTATTTTATAAGTTTAATCGTTGAGTTGTTTTTTTATTTAAACTGCCTACTGAAACTGCAAACTGCCAACTAAATTAATTGTCTTGTTCAAAAGCACTGATCATTTTGTATTTTGAATTTAGATACTTCGTCACAATAAATCGCATAATTTTTTGATGGAATACAATGCCAATTGCGCCTAAAATAATCAGGAAAGCCACACCGGCTTCAAAACCAATAAATTTGTAAGGCGCAAAAAAGAGTCCAACAGGCACAAACAACAAGGGAAAACCCACCAACCATTGAACGGCGCCGGTTCCCTGATAATTAAAAGCAGCGCGTTGGGTTAAATCAATTTTTTTTCTGTTAAAAGAACCTGCCAAAAGTATGATGTATGTATTTACGCCCACATTGTAAACCATCGCCGCAAAGTGCACCAGCAAAATTTTCCATCCAAAATAAACATAAGGAATACTGAGCACAAACATAATGATAGAGCTCATCACCATCAGCGTATATTTTGAATTCAGGTATTCTTTGTACTTAATATTTTGGCTCATCAACAATTTATAGTAACCGCTGTCCCAAGCCGGAATAAACTGTCCGAAGTTGATAATAAATATTCCCGTAACAAAAATTCCCACAAAAACATAAAGCCATTCTAAACCGTTGTATACCGGATTTGGGTAAAAAAACAAACCGTAGGCCAAACCGATAATCAAAATAAAAACAGAAGATCGCGGCCTTTTGTTGCGCCATAATAATTTTAAATCGAGTTGTAAAAACGGCGCAATGGTTCCAAACCTTCTCGTCCAGGTCATATCGCTTGTTGAAGCGGTTTGTGTTTTTGCTTTTAAAGATCCGTCAACATACAGTTTTTTCATTAAAAATGTGTAGTTGAGATAATAAACAAAGCCTAAAATGGCCAGCGGAATTAAAATGAATACCGGATTTGCATCGATGGCGTTAATGCCATCTGCCAACAAGGTTGAAAAAGAAACAATTTCAAAATAGTTTAATGCGAATAAACCGGAAGCGATCAACACTATGGGCAAAAAAGAAAATTCTGTTTCCGCCGATCTTGATTCGATAATAATATTTAAAAAATTGATGATTAAGGTAAAAATAACCATGGTAACCATCCAAATCATTGCGGTTGTTGTGCCATATTCTTCAAGCATTAGCATAATGCCAAATGGAATAACGGCAAACAGCGGCAAAAAATTAAAGAATGAAACGGCAGATTTTCCCAACACATAATGCAAAATTTTACTTCTTTTTACGGGTAAAACCAACAGCGGTTTTATGTTCATCACCGGCAATTTTTGCAGAAAAAACCGCATCAGCAAATCGGCCAAAAACCAGTAGAACAGAAATCCGTTGAGAATTAATAATGGATCAGAATCCGGAAATTGTTTGTCAAGAATGGGAAACAAACTTATGCCCAATGCCAAAAAAGTTAACATAAAATACAGCGCCAAAAACGCCATTAATATATTTAAGCCAATGCTTTTTTGCCAATAGGAGGAACGAAAAAATTGTTTCCATTCAAATTGTATAAAGTGTTTGATCATTAGGTTGGTTGTTGTTAATGATTGTAATTTATAAATATTTTGAAAGAGGTAAATGTAACGTTTTTAAAAAAATATTATCTAAAGTTTAGCTATTTTTGTATTCTTAAAAATTATACATGTTTAAATTTCACGCACTCACTATAAAAGAACTTAAAAAAGAAACTTCTGATGCGGTTTCCATACTATTTGACATTCCTGCCGATTTAAAAGAGGAGTTCAAATTTATTGCCGGACAATATATCAACATCAAAAAAAGCATTGCAGGCGTAGAATTGCGCAGGGCATATTCCATTTGTTCCTCGCCAAACAGCGGCGAGTTGCGCATTGCCGTAAAAGCAGTTGACAACGGAACATTTTCTGTTTTTGCCACCACCATTTTAAAAGAAGGCGATGTTTTGGAAGTGGCTAAACCCTTGGGGAAATTTATGTTGGAAACGGGTTCAGAAAACGCTAAAAAATATCTTGGCGTTGCCGCGGGAAGCGGAATTACCCCAATAATGGCAATGATTAAAGCGGTATTGACGGAAGAACCAAACGGCACTTTTACGCTTATTTATGGAAACAAAACGGAAGCCGACACTATTTTTTATGCTGAAATAAATAAGTTGCAAAATGCGTATCCAACGCAATTTAAAGTGCAATACGTATTTAGCAGAGAACCGAAAGATGGCGCTTTATTCGGACGAATTGACAAAGGAAACCTCAACTTTATGCTTAAAAATAAGTTTAAAGACATTTCTTTTGACGCTGCATTTTTATGTGGTCCTGAAATGATGATAGACATCTTAAAAGAAACGCTTGCAGAAAATGGTTTGGACAAAAACAACATTCATTTTGAATTGTTTACGCCGCCTCTTGTTCCTGAAAATGAAATACACATTGCTTTTGAAGGTACTTGTGAAATTACGGTATTGGTTGACGATGAGGAAACTACCTTTGAAATGGATTCAAAATTAACTATTTTAACTGCCGCATTAAAAGCAGGTTTGGATGCGCCATATTCTTGCCAAGGCGGAATTTGCAGCAGCTGCTTGGCAAAAGTAACCGAAGGAAAAGCATTGATGGAAAAAAATTCCATTTTAAGTGAAGCAGAAATAAAAGAAGGGTTCATTTTAACTTGTCAAGCGCATCCAATCACGCAAAAAATAACCATCGATTACGACAATGTTTAATAATTTATAGTATTTTCACATTTTAGTAAACCAAATTTATGACCTTTTTCGAACTTAAAGAAGCGATACTGATTGGATTTTTTCTGTCCTTTATGATTGGTCCCGTGTTTTTTATGTTAATACAAACCAGTATCATTAAAGGTGCGCGCGCCGCATTGTCATTTGATTTGGGCGTGGTTTTAGGCGATATTATTTTTATTTTAATTGCCTATTATGGCAGTAAAAGCCTTTTGGAAGAAATAAAAGACGATCCGCGCTTATTTTGGATTGGAGGTTTTATTTTATTGGTTTATGGTCTGGTTACTTATTTGGATAAAAGTCAAAAAAGAATTATTCAGGACGAAACTTTGGTGCTTCCCGAAAAAACAAATTATAAAAAACTTTTTTTTAAAGGTTTTTTTCTCAATTTTATCAATGTTGGGGTTTTGGCTTTTTGGCTGGGACTTATTGTTGTTGTAGGCTCAAACCTTCAAATGAATCCCACCAAAATTTTTAACTATTTCACCGTGATTATTGTCAGCTATTTTATTACCGATATAGGCAAAATTTTACTGGCCAAACAATTGATCAAGAAATTAACGCCGGCAGTAACCTATAAAGTAAAACGGGCAATGGGCATTATGTTGATGATTTTTGGCTTTGTTTTAATTTTGAAAGGATTTATTCCAAATGAAAAACTGCAATTTAAAAATAGTGTTGAAAAGGCCGCGAAAATTTAATTATAGGCATAAACAAATCGAGGACTTATTGTATGGTAAAAATTAACTCCAAAAAACAACAAGCAAAAACCATACGAAAATTCAGAAAAGTTCATAGAACAACAGGGGCTTTGCTTTTTATTTTCTTTTTTATTATCTCAATTTCAGGCATTGTATTGGGATGGAAAAACCACAGCAACGGACTTATTATACCCAAGTCATTTGAAGGAACCTCTGCCGATTTAAAAGACTGGCTGCCCTTAGACAGTTTGAACAAAAAAGCAAATTTTATTCTACAAGATTCTATTTCACCAGATTTATCGTTAGAACTTGATCGCATTGACATCAGAAAAAATAAAGGAATCTTAAAGTTTGTGTTTAAAAATCATTATTGGGAAATTCAATTGGATGGCGCAACAGGAGAATTACTTAGCATTGGCAAAAGACATTCCGATTTTTTTGAAAATATCCACGACGGCTCCATTCTAGACCGTTACTTTGCAACTTCTGATGGTCAAATTAAAGTAATTTACACAACCATTATGGGTTTGGCGTTATTTCTTTTTACAGTAACGGGATTTTGGCTTTGGTTCGGACCCAAAAGAATGAAGCGCATTAAAGATTAATTTTTTTCTTTCTTCCTTTTAAATATACCTAAATTTTCAATTGGTTTTTCTTCTTTAAACCCAAGAAAAAACGCCACATGTTTTGTATATTTGAATACCTTTTTTTCTGTAAAAAAACCTAATTTATGTCAGTAACCAACTTCAACATAAAAGGATTAACCCAAAAAGAAGTGCTGATTTCAAGAGAAAAATTTGGCGCAAACAAACTGGAATATAAAAAGGAAAATCCGTTTTTAAATGCCTTGTTAAGTCTGGTGAAGGAACCTATGGTTATTTTGCTTTTAATAACTTCTTCCATTTATTTTATAAGCGGAAATAGTGGTGACGGTACTTTTTTGGCTTGTGCTATTGTGCTTATTTCAGCAATTTCTTTGTATCAGGATTCAAGGAGCAGAAATGCCTTGGAGAAATTAAAAACTTTTACGCAGCCAAATTGCAATGTGGTTAGAGACGGAAAAACGGTTGAAATAAAAACCGAAGATTTGGTGGTGGGAGATTCCTTAATTGTTGAAGAAGGCCTTATAATTGCCGCCGACGGCAGCATTGTGCATTCCAATGATTTCTCGGTAAACGAGTCCATTTTAACAGGGGAATCTTTGGCTGTTTACAAAGATGCCAAAAAACCAGACCGATTCATTTATCAAGGTACAACAGTTGCCAGCGGATTGGCGATTGCAACGGTAACCAACATAGGCAATGAAACCAAATTGGGAAAAATTGGCGGAAGTTTGGAAAAAATAAAAGAAGAGAAAACTCCGTTGGAGCTGCAAATTGGCAATTTTGTAAAAAAAATGGTGGGCATAGGAACCGTCATTTTTATCATTGTTTGGGGAATAAACTATTTTCAATCCTACAATATTATTGCCAGTTTACTTATTGCGCTTACCCTGGCAATGAGTATTTTACCCGAAGAAATTCCCGTGGCTTTTACCACATTTATGGCGCTTGGATCTTGGCGATTGATGAAATTGGGAATTATTGTAAAACAAATGAAAACGGTGGAAACTTTGGGAAGCGCTTCAGTAATTTGTATTGATAAAACAGGAACCATCACAGAAAACAAAATGAAGTTGGCCAAACTGTTTGTGCCTTCCTTACAAAAAATATCCACCATTGAAAACAGTTTAGCTTCAGAAGAAAAAGAACTTATAAATTTGGCCATGTGGTCAAGTGAACCCATTGCTTTTGATGCGATGGAAATTGCGTTGCACAAGGCTTATGCAACCACCGTTTTAACCGATGAAAGACCAACTTATAAAATGATTCACGAATATCCGTTGGAAGGAATTCCGCCAATGATGACGCATATTTTTGAAAATGAATTGGGACAGCGAATCATTGCCGCAAAAGGCGCTCCGGAAGCGATTATGAATGTTTGCGAGCTTACGAAAACCGAAAAACAATATATAGAAACCGCATATAATGCTTTGGCAACCGATGGTTATCGTGTTTTGGGTGTGGGTGCTGCCACTTTTGAAGGAAATAATTTTCCCAAAACCCAGCAAGAGTTTAAGTTTCATTTTAAAGGACTGGTCGCTTTTCACGATCCGCCAAAGAAAAATATTGAAGCTGTTTTTGAAGACTTTTACACCGCCGGAATTTCAGTAAAAATTATTACCGGCGATAATGCAGCAACCACCGCCGCCATTGCCAAACAAGTCGGATTTAAAGGCTACGAAAAAAGTGTTACGGGTGATGAATTGATGAAATTAGCGGATGCCGAATTGCAAAAAATAGTGTTAAAAACCAACGTTTTTACACGTATGTTTCCTGAAGCTAAATTAAAAATCATCAACGCCTTAAAAGCCGAAAACCAAATTGTGGCAATGACCGGAGACGGCGTAAATGACGGTCCGGCTTTAAAAGCGGCGCATATTGGCATTGCCATGGGAAAAAGAGGAACCGAAATCGCCAAACAGGCAGCTTCATTGATATTATTGGAAGACGATTTGTCTAAAATGGTTGATGCTGTTGCAATGGGCAGAAAAATTTATGCCAATCTTAAAAAAGCCATTCAGTATATCATTTCCATTCATATTCCCATCATTTTAACTGTGTTTATTCCGTTGGCTTTGGGTTGGATTTATCCTGTAATTTTTTCGCCTGTCCATATCATATTTTTAGAATTAATTATGGGGTCAACTTGTTCCATCATTTATGAAAATGAACCAATGGAAAAAAATGCGATGCAAAAAAAACCACGCCCTTTTTCGCTTACTTTCTTTAACGGAAAAGAATTAATGACCAGCATTATACAAGGTTTGGCAATTACAGTTGGCGTATTATTTATTTACCAATACGCAGTAAATCAAGGATTTAATATAGCAATTGTGAGAACCATGGTTTTCACGGCCTTAATCGCCTCAAATATATTTTTAACCTTGGTGAACCGCTCATTTTACTATTCCATTTTTACGGTAATGAAATACAAAAACAACCTGGTTTTGCTTATTATCGGCATCACTGTTTTTACATCCGGGCTTCTGGTTTATGTTACGCCATTGGCAAATTTCTTCAAGTTTGAATCCTTAAATACCATGCAATTACTGATAAGCATTGCCATCGGATTTTTGGCTGTTATTTGGTATGAAGCAGTAAAATGGGCGAAACGCAGAAAAACAGTCTTTTAAATTTAACAATTTAAATAGATTGTGTAATTTTAGTATATTTGGTCATCTAAATTGTTTAAAATTGCTAAAAAAACAGTTTTAATTTTAACGAAGAGTAGAAGAATTTATTTATCCTTAAGCAATTTAGGATAAATGCATATTTTTTATTGAATATGGCAACTTAAACAAACGGAATAGCTGAAAATCCGAATTAACAGTAGGCAAAATTAAATCAATTACATGAAATTATTTTTAACAATTCTTGCGGTTTCTTTTTATTTAAATCTATTCGCACAAACATCAATAACAAATGATTTGGCAAGGGTAAATAAGGTTAATGGTGTTGAAGTTTATGTTATGAGCGAACCTTTACGAGATTATGAAACTGTTTCAGATGTTGGCACTGGATTAAAAGCTGAAAGTTTATTAACGGGCGGAATCATAAATAAAAGCATTTCTGAACGAATTAGTCAATTTGTTCATAAAGCAAAAAAAGAGAATGAAGATATTGACGCTGTTATTTATTCAAACGGAAAAAGAGTAATTGGCATAAAATTCAAAACAGAAGGGACTATGGAAAATATTGGTATCGCAAGAGTTACCAAAATAAAAGGTTTCAATACATTTGTAATGTGTGAACCATTGAATGATTATAAAGTTTTGGAGACAAAAGGTGGGGGCGTAAAATGGAAAAGTGCTATCACAGGAGGAGTCGTTAACAACAGTATCGAAGATGATGTAAGAAAAGTTGTTGATAAATTAGATAATGTTAAAGAAGCTGACGCTTTTATTTTTGATGGAAGCAAAGAAGGAAGCGCTATTGGTTTTAAGAAATAAAACAAATAACAATTCTTATTAATATGTCATCAAAAACCTCTCTTAATTCATTTTAAGCGGGGTTTTTCCCATTTGAAATATGAAATGAAACGTCAAAAAAAGGTTCCTTTCAATTCAAAAAAGCCATACTTTTGTATATAGATGTTTGATTAAACAATGGGCATCTTTGAAAATTCATAAAAAATTTAGAAAATGGAAAAAAACGGATGGATTCAAACAATTGTCATAGCCATTTCAATTGTGGCTGCGGGTTATTTTATTGGGAATACTTATAAAAACGGAAAAGCATTTGAGCGCTCTGTTCAGGTAAAAGGATTGTCGGAAAAGCAAGTGAAGGCCGATTTGGCTGTTTGGCCAATTAGCATCACCATTGCGGGAAACGATTTAAATATGCTGAAAACCGATCTGGAAAAACAAAACAATGAGATCAAAAACTTTTTTTTGAAGGAAGGTTTTACGGAAAAAGAATTAAATAGCGGCACCACAAACATTAACGATTCAAAAGCTGCTTTATATGGTGGAAATGAACAAAACCGGGAATTCAGATATATTGCAAGTTCAGATTTCACAGTGAGAACCAGCGATATTGAAAAACTTCAAAAAGCGCTTACAAATTCTTTGGAACTTATTTCAAAAGGAATTTTAATCAGCTCAAAAAATACCTGGCAACCTATTCAGTACAGTTTTTCGGGATTGAATAAATTGAAACCTGAAATGATTGAAGAAGCTACTAAAAATGCCAGAGAAGTTGCCGAAAAATTTGCGCTCGATTCCAATTCTAAAGTCAGTAAAATTAAAAGTGCGCAACAAGGATTATTTTCTATCACAGATTTGGATCAAAATACTTCCGACATTAAAATTGTAAGAGTTGTTTCCACCATTGAATATCAATTAGAAGATTAAAAAAATATGAAGGGATTTTTTACGAAACTTTTTAAATGGATTTTTAAAGCCGTCATTTTTTTTATCGCGCTTTCGGTTTTTTCGGTGATTGTTTTTCGCTGGGTTCCCGTTCCTTTTACGCCGTTGATGATTATTCGCAATATGGAGCAATGGGGCAAAGGCGAAAAAGCGCCATTTGAGCACGATTGGGTTTCGATGAAAAAAATTTCACCGAATTTGGGCAAAGCCGTTATTGTGAGCGAAGACCAAAAATTTATGGAACATTCAGGTTTTGATTTTGAAGCCATTGAAAAAGCATTTGAAAAAAACAAGAAAAGAAAACGCATCAAAGGCGGAAGCACCATATCGCAACAAACGGCAAAAAATGTATTTCTTTGGCCTCAACGAAGCTATGTTCGCAAAGGATTTGAGGTGTATTTTACTTTTTTAATTGAAGTTTTTTGGGGCAAGGAACGCATTTTAGAAGTGTATTTAAACAGCATTGAAATGGGAAATGGCATTTACGGTGCAGAAGCGGCGGCACAACATTGGTTTAGAAAACCGGCGGCCAAACTTAACGTATACGAAGCGGCTTCCATTGCCGCCATTTTACCGAATCCAAGAAAATTTAGAGCCACTAGATCTTCGGGTTTTATTGAAAACAGAAAGAACTGGATTTTAAGACAAATGAATTATTTTGGTCCTTTAAATTTTGATTAAAACAACCTCGTTTTTTATAATTTTATAAAATCAAAGAGCCATCAAAATAGATGGCTCTTTGCTATAAAACGATTAATAATGCGTTCTTTTTTAAGATTAATTACATAAAATCACCAAAGAAAACAGCATTCATCAATAATTTGTTGGTGCCAAACCAAAATGCCCGTAGGTTTGTGTTTTCAGCAAACAATAAAACTTTGCCGCTTCCAAAATTGGCCGATTTAAAAGCGCTGGTGTTTGCCAATTTTTTTAAATTGTCTTTAGAAATATAACCGCTTAACAAAGGTTTTTCCGAAAACAGTATTGGGTTGTTAAAACTCTGTTCATCTGCCTTTAAAAACAATGTTGAGCTTTTAAATAATGGAAGCGTGTTGTTTTTATAGCCAAAATTTACGGGATGTGATCGATCTAATTTTGCTTCAAAAATAGCGCCGCCAATTTCTTTAGCGCCTTGGTAATCCATACGGTTTTCAAAAGAAATATTTCTGGCTGTATCCTTTTTTTCCTCAATTTTAAGTTTGATTATTTCGTTGGCATTGGCCCAATTTGCAGCATTGTTATAGCCAATTAAAATACCGCCGTCATTTATCCATGTTTTAATTTTTTCGGAATTATTTTTATCCAAGGTATTCTCTCGGCTTTTTGGCAAAATAATGTGGGTATAACTGCTTAATTTTTTTCGGCCAAATCCTTGAAGATCCAGTTTGGTAATTAACATGGCGTAACGTTGGTCAAACAAATGCCAAATTTCGCCGGCATCTAAAGAAGTAATGCCGTCACCAACAAGCAAGGCCACTTTTGGTTTTTTAATGGTTTTAAAATTACTGCTCCCCAAATCAATTCCTTTTGCCAAACCTGTTGAAACCGGCATTATCGTAATATTTGATTCTTGCGCGACTTTATTAAGCAATTGCATTAATTCTTGTGCTGACAATTTTTGATTTTGAACAGGAATAAGAATGGTTCCATAATCGAAATCAACGCCATCCATAGAAAACTGTTTGAGCGAAACTTTCGCCATAATTCCGGCTTCTAAAATTTGATTTAAGGCTTTTGGGGAATAATATTCGTGCCATTCCATTAAATAGGCATAATTAGAAATTGCCATATCCTGAATAGCGCGTGGTTTTAACGCTAAAATTTCTTTTCCCATTTGAGAAATTGGCGCATTCTCATTATAATCTAAATTAAAAGCCAGCGGAAATGACCAAGCAGAAATATCATAAAATAAACTATCCTGAAAAGAGGTTCTTTTTTCAAAAATAGCCTCAATTAAACGCGATTGCTTTTGATTTTTAGGCAGAATATAACTGTATCCTTTTTTATAATTTCTGCCATTTTGGGTGAAATCATTTTTGATTTCGTGAATTTTAATTTGGTGCTGTTGCAGAATTTCGGCTAAATGATAGGCCTTTGCCGCATCCTTTTCGTCGCCAAAAACAATGGCGGTGACTTTTGCTTCTTTTCTGGCATCCTGAAAAAATTCTCGTTGGAAATTAAGTAGTTTTTCTCTCAACTTAACGCCCGCTTCCAAGGTAGATAATGCCGTAACAAACTGGTTTCTTATGGTAAAAGGAAAAGTGAGCAATCCATTATCGCTTTCTTGCGCATGGCCGCGTGATGATGCCTGTTCAAAAAGAATTCCTATACTTCCTTGAATATCAGTAAAAGTGGACCCTTTTCCATAATAAAAATCATCAAAATTTTCTTCAGCAAAATAGAAACTTCCAATTTTATCTAAAGCTTTGGCGTGAAATTCTGCAATTTCTTCAGTTAATTTTTGGTTGCTTTTAGGTGTTAAAGGGTGTGATCTTGACGGAACTCCCGGTTGAAAGAAGAAAGTGGAATTGGTTCCCATTTCGTGGTGATCAGTAAGAATATTTGGATACCACTGGTGATATGTTTTAATTCTCGCCCTGCTTTCCGGCAATTGAGAAGGCAACCAATCGCGATTCATATCAAACCAGTAGTGATTTGTTCTTGCTCCGGGCCAAGCTTCCGAAAATTCCCGGTCGTTTGGATCGGGATTTATATGTTGGCTTTTATGCATATTTACCCAAGAAGAAAATCGTTGCAATCCGTCGGGATTAAAAGACGGATCGAAAAGAATAATGGTATTGTTAAGCAATTCATCAATTTTTGGGCCTTGTGCTGCAGCCAAATAATAAGCTACTGCAAGCGCCGCATTGCTTCCGCTGGGTTCGTTGCCGTGTATGGAAAAACCTTGATTTACCACAAGCGGCATCGACGACAAGTCCAAACCAGATGAATTTGGATCAGTGATGCTTAAATGCTTCAACCTGATGTTTTCTAAATTTTTATGGTTGTTTGGCGATGTAATGGTAAGCAAAATTAAGGGTCTTCCTTCAACCGTGGTTCCCCTGTTTTCAAAAGTGATTCTGTCGCTGCTGTTTGCCAAAACCTGCATATAATTCACCAATTTATCATGGGTTACGTGCCATTCTCCAACTTCGTGGCCAATAATGCTTTTTGGCGTTGGAATATCAACGTTGTAAGTCACATCATCAGGGAGATAATAAGATAAGTTTAACTGATTGGTTTGGGCGTTGGCAACAAAGGCTAGGGATAAGAAAAAGAAAATAATAAATTTATTCATTGTCATTAAATTAGTTATGCCGCTAAAGATAAATAAAGCTAGGAAATAAATAGAAAAGTTTTTATCGTTAAAAAATTTTAGAAAATGAAGATAAAACTTACAAGATCAAGGTCTTTTCAAATCTCTATAACCTAAATAAGTTTCTGGGGGTGCAATTAATAATGCCGCATCAACAATAAAATTCAATATGGTGCTTATTACTAAAACTCGCGTATTTTGAACTTCCTTGATTGATGCAGCATTGTTATTAAAGTGCTATTGTGTATTTAAAACTCATTTCCCTTTATTCTTTACAAATTTTTCCAACCAAGTATCTTGTTCCCAAAGCATATGCATAATGCTTTCTCTTCCTGCATAACCATGGCTTTCCTTTGGAAGCATAACCAATCTAACCGGAGCGCCAAGTCCTTTCAGCGCATTGAAGTAACGCTCGCTTTGCAAAGGAAATGTTCCTGAGTTGTTATCAGCCTCTCCATGAATTAAAAGCATTGGTGTTTTCATTTTATTGGCATGCATAAAAGGCGACATTGCATTGTAAATTTCTGGAGCTTCCCAATAATTGCGTTCTTCTCCCTGAAATCCGAATGGCGTCAACGTTCTATTGTAAGCGCCGCTTCTGGCGATACCTGCGGCAAAAAGATTGGAATGTGAAAGCAAGTTCGCAGTCATAAATGCGCCATAACTATGTCCGCCAACAGCAACACGATCCCTGTCAATATATCCCAAAGCATCTACGGCATCAATACCTGCTTTTGCGTTAGCAACCAATTGCGTTAAAAAAGTGTCGTTAGGTTCTTCTTTATTTACGCCAACTATAGGAAAAGAAGCATCGTCTAACACCACATAGCCACGATTTACCCAATATACAGGCGAACCATAACTTGGATAGGTAAATTGGTTACTGCTGCTGGTAACTTGGGAGGCGCTTGCGGCATCAACAAATTCTCTTGGGTACGCCCACATAATCATAGGCATTTTTTCTTTTTTGGTTTTGTCATAACCCACCGGCAAATACAATGTGGCTGAAAGTTCTAAACCATCGTCTCTTTTGTAAGTGATAACTTCCTTATGAACATCCTGAATGGCTTTAAACGGATTTTCAAATGATGACAATTGGTTTAATTCTCCGGTAAAAATATTTCTAAGATAAAAATTTGGGAATATGTTGTTGCTTTCTAAACGGGTAAGAACAATACCTTTGTCCAAATCAATCATTCTGCTGATGCTCTCCAACATTTCTCCTTTTTCAGCCTGAAATAATCGCTGCGTTTTATTTTCGCTTAAACTGTATTTATCCACAAAAGGCAACTTTCCTTCTGCTGAAAAACCATCTCCAACAAGATAAAGTGCTTGGTCTTTTACCGCTAAAACATTTCTTCCGAATTGATTTCTGACAGTCACAAAATTTCCCGGATCGCCATAGCTGTCTTGGGAGTTTCGTTCGCTAAAAAGAATTGGCTCTTTAGCAGGATTGGAAGGATCAAAAAATTCAGTGCGTGACGTTCTGGTATTTCTCCAATAACTGTTTATGATGGCCAAATTGCTGTTACCCCATTCAATGCCTCCATAGCGCATTTTGGTTTTTATCAAAGGTTTAGGACTTCCAGTAAACGGAGCTTCAAGCAACATAATTTGATCTCTGAAATCGACCTTTTTTTCCGGATCACCGCCATCCAATGCTTCAGCCCAAGAAAGTGTTGCAGGTTGGTCATCGCGCCATGAAATATTTCTGGGGCCGGTTTGCACCGCCATAAATCCTTGCGGAAGTTCCTCAATTAAAGGAACATCAACAATGGTTTTTACCAAACTTCCTTTACTGTCGTAAATGTTATAGGAAGTTGGAAACCTTGAAAACGGAACGATATAAGAAAAAGGTCTTTTCATTTCTGTAATCAAGAAATATTTTCCGTCGGGTGAAGTTGAAATGCTTCTGTAAAGTGAAACTTCTTTCCACTTAGATTTTTTTCCGTCCAACGATACTTTCCAAAGTTCAGAACGCACCAAAGTTTCAAAATTAGCTTCATCATTGGTGTTTTTCAACAAATCTTGATAGGTTCTGTTTTGCGCTTTTTGGCCTTCTTCATTTACAGAAATAATTGGCCCGGCTGGAACAGCATTTTCCGTATTGATTAATGGCTTTCTGTTTGCCGGCAAAAATTTCACCAATAAACCCGAATCATCTTTCAGCCAAGTAAACGGATTTCCGATATTGGCATTCAAATTTGCATCTGTCAGTTTGGTTGCTTTTCGCTTGTTGTAATCAATTACCCAAAGTGAGACACCAGTTTCTGTAGTGTTCAAAAATGCTATTTTATCCTGGGCATTTGACCAGCTGATGTCAGTGATTTTTGGATTTACAGGCATTCCGGAAATAGGAATTTCCTTTTTTGTATTTACCTCAAAAACACTGATTTTGTTAAAATTTCTGGCCCTGCTTGCGCTATTTATTTTTGGGTTGATACGCAATCCCGCCAAACGCAATTCAGTTTCCGAAAGCTCTTCAATAGATGAATATTGATTTCTATATATTAAAATGGCTTTTGTGCCATCAAAATTGATGTTCATTGAAGGCGGCATCGGCGCATCCGCCAAGGATAATATATCGGGATGCGGTGTTTGATAGTTTAAATCAATTTGGGCAAAAGTTACTGCTGATGTAAAAAATGCAATAAATAAAAATAATTTTTTAAACGCCATAAGTTTATGTTTTAAAGGTGAATTCGTTGATTTTCAAAAATAAGAAAATTTGCGCAAAGTATCTTAAAATTAAAAAACCGAGACAAAATTAATTCTGTCCCGGCGTGGTTTAAAATTTGACTGCTAAATATCGTTAAACTTCTGGGAATAACTCATTTTAGCAAGCAGTAATCATTATTTATTTTCAGCATAAAGTTTTGAAACATAATCCCAGTTAATCACATTGAAAAAATTCTCAACATATTCAGGTCTTCTGTTTTGGTAATGCAAATAATAGGCATGTTCCCAAACATCCAATCCCAAAACAGGGAAACCTCCGCAACCAATGCCCGGCATTAAGGTATTGTCCTGATTTGCAGTAGAGCAAACCTCCACTTTTCCGCCAGGGTGAACGCACAACCAAGCCCAGCCCGATCCAAAACGGGTAACTGCAGCTTTAGAAAGCGCATCTTTAAAAGCTTCAAATGAGCCAAAAGCAGCGTCAATGGCCGCAGCCAATTCGCCCTTTGGCTTTCCGCCGCCGTTTGGTGACATTACATTCCAAAAAAGTTCGTGGTTGTAAAAACCGCCTCCATTATTTCTGACTGCGGCATTGTTCATATCTAATCCGGATAAAATTGCTTCAATAGATTTTCCGTCTAAAGCGGTACCGGCGATTGCATTGTTTAAATTATTGGTGTAAGCTGCATGATGTTTTCCGTGGTGAATTTCCATGGTTCTTGCATCAATATTTGGTTCTAACGCATCAAAAGCGTACGGTAATTTCGGTAATTCAAAGGCCATAATCATGTGTTTTAGTTAAACTTAAATATCTTCAAAGGTACCAAACCCTTTTCGTTTTATAAAATCAAATGTGTTTATAGTTGTATTGATTAATATTATAAAGCCCCCTAGCCCCCGAAGGGGGAACAAAGCGTATATAATGTTCCGCAAACATTTTCAGTGCAATATAGCGAGAAACTGTGAGGGATTAATGCGATGATAAGCAGAAGCGTTGAGTAAATCTATTCCATAGACTCACAAACTACTTCAGTGAACTTTTAACTTTTGTAAATTCCCCCTTCGGGGCAATGTCATTAAGTTAAGGATATTTGTCATTCCGACATAGGAGGAATCACATCAAACTAGCTAAACATTATGAGATTCCTCGTGCCTCGGAAGGACAAAAAAAGGGCGTCAAAGTCTTAACTTAATGACATTGCCCTTCGGGGGTTAGGGGGCTGCCTTAATAATTCTTGTCTTTAGGATACTTTGCCATAAATTCTTCGGCTTTCTCTACCATTTTGATACTTCCGCAGAAAAACGGTACACGTTGGTGCAATTCGGTTGGTTTTATGTCTAATATTCTGGTGTAACCATCGCTTGCTTTTCCATTTGCTTGTTCCGCCAAAAAAGCCATCGGATTGCATTCGTACAACAATCGCAATTTTCCCTTTGGCCCGATGGAGCTTGTTGGGTAAATATAAATGCCGCCTTTTATCATATTTCTGTGAAAATCAGAAACCAACGAACCAATATAACGTGATGTGTATGGCCTGTCATCTTTTTCTTCCTGGCAATATTTTAAGTAATCTTTAACGCCTTGGGGAAAGTGTACGTAATTTCCTTCATTGATGGAGTAAATTTTTCCAATATCGGGGAATTTCATATTTGGGTGCGATAAATAAAAGGAACCAATAGCCGGATTTAACGTAAACCCGTTAACGCCGTGTCCCGATGTATAAACCAACATGGTTGAGGTTCCGTAAACAACATAACCGGCGGCAACCTGCTGATTTCCACGTTGCAAAAAATCGATCTTTTCAACGGGCGTTCCAATAGGCGTAACACGACGATAAATTGAAAAAATAGTTCCTACAGACACGTTTACGTCAATGTTGGAAGAGCCGTCCAGCGGATCCATCAATACAATATATTTATTTTCGTTGGTGCCGTGTTTTCCTTTTACGGTCACAAAATCATCTTCTTCTTCACTGGCAATTCCACAAACAATTTCTCTGTTGATGAGTGTTTGCATAAACACCTGATTCGCAAAAACATCTAATTTTTGTTGGTCTTCACCCTGAATATTGGTGTCTCCCGCATTCCCTAAAATATCAACCAAACCTGCTTTATTTACCTTATAATTCACTACTTTCGCCGCCAAACGAATGGAGCTTAACAAGCGTGTAAATTCTCCGGAAGTTGATTTGTAATGTTTCTGGTTTTCAATAATAAACTCTCCTAAGGTAAGGTTGTTATTTTTCATTGGCGCGAGCTTTGTTTGTTTGCACAAATATCGAAAAAATTATTTTTAAAAAGACCTTTGTTTTGAGATACTTTGGATAAAGATTTTTTACTTTAGCCATTACCATTAAAATAAAAATGAAAGATGAAACGAGCATATCAAATTTTGATACACAAGGAAATGATTAATGGCGAACTTGCCTGCGGCAAGCAGGCCTGCCAGCCGGCAGGCAGCAGCTGTTACCACTAAAAAATAAAGTTTAAACAGATGAATTTTAGCATTAGGGAAGGAATAATAGAAGATATGCCTTCGGTATTAAACTTGATAAAAGAATTGGCACATTTTGAAAAAGAGGCTGATGCCGTGGTAATTTCAGTGGCCGACCTAGAAAAAGACGGATTTGGAAATTCCCCGTTATTTAAAACTTTTGTCGCTGAAGTTGATGAAGAAATTGTTGGAATGGCCTTGTTTTATCCAAGATATTCCACTTGGAAAGGACCAACAATTCATTTGGAAGATTTAATTGTCAAAAAAAGCAAAAGAGGGCTGAATATAGGAAGCGCCTTGTATAAAAAAGTGATAGAATATGGCTATAATTTAGGCGTAAAAAGAATAGAATGGGTGGTGTTGGGCTGGAATACGCCAGCAATTGAATTTTATAAAAAAACCGGAGGGCATATTTTAGAAGATTGGAAAACGGTTCAAATGAATGAACAAGCCATAAAAAACTATTTGGAAACTTTATGAAAGCCCATAATGGGCATTTATAAAAGAATGGCCAATACCTACCAATATAAACAAAACCAAATTAATGGTTTATTAATTTTTGTATAGATGAAACGAGCCATAACAAATTTTGATGCAAAGTAGAATGATTAATGGCGAACTGCATCTGTACCAATAAAAAATAAAATATAAACAGATGAAAATTTACAAATTTGGAGGCGCTTCGGTAAAAGATGCTGAAGGCATAAAAAATGTGGTGCGTGTTTTAAGAAACGAAGGATTCAAAAACACGCTTATTGTTATTTCCGCAATGGGAAAAATGACCAATGCTTTTGAAAAAATCATCAATTCTTATCATCATAAAACCGATGATTTGCAGCAACATATTGACTTCGTAAGGGATTATCATTCAACCATAATGGCTGATTTGTTTGCAAATAAATCAAACCTTGTTTTTAAGGAAGTTGAGACGCTTTTTGAAGAATTAAACAAGTTTTTAAACGCGAACAAATCAAAAGATTATAATTTTATTTACGACCAGATTGTTGGATTTGGCGAATTGCTTTCAACCAAAATTGTGAGCGCTTACTTAAATGAAATTGGGATTGAAAACCAATGGATTGATGTGCGAAAATACCTAAAAACCGATGACAGTTACCGTGATGCTTATGTAAATTGGGAACTGACTTCCAAAAATATTTCAAGCTTAAATCCAAATAAATTATACATTACCCAAGGATTTTTGGGCGAAGATGCGCAGGGAAATACCACAACGTTGGGAAGAGAAGGCTCTGATTATACTGCTGCCATATTTGCACATTGCCTAAACGCCAAAAGTTTGACCATTTGGAAAGATGTTGACGGCGTGCTTAATGCCGATCCGCGTTATTTTGAAAATGCACAATTGCTGCATCAAATATCTTACAGCGAAGCCATTGAAATGGCTTTTTACGGCGCTTCGGTTATTCATCCAAAAACATTGAAACCGCTTGAAAACAAAATCATTCCTCTTTATGTTCGCTCCTTTTATAACTTGGAAATAAAAGGAACAACCGTTGGAAAAGGGATTGATTTAATTCCCGAAGTGCCCTGTTTTATTTTAAAACAAGATCAAATACTGGTGTCCATTTCCGCCTTGGATTTTTCCTTTATGGTTGAATCTAACCTCAGCGACATTTTCAGTATTTTACACGACAACAAATTGAAAGTGAATTTAATTCAAAATTCAGCCATCAGTTTTTCGGTATGCATTGAAGATAAATTCAGCAATTTTGAACATTTTTTAGCAGCACTCAAATCAAAATATAAAGTGACTTATGTTGAAAATGTTTCGTTATACACCATAAGACACGCAACCGAAAACGCCATCAATGAAATTGAACAAAAAGGTGAAGTGCTTTTAAAACAGGCAACAAAAGGAACTGTTCAGCTGGTTATGAAATAAGCTGAACGGTTTAAGACCAATAAATTGATTGTTAACACCAAGAAATACCAGCTAGAGACTGTTAATATAAGTCGGCTCATGAGAAAAAATTGCGTATTTTTGTAGCTTCTAATTTAACTAATGATACTTGAATGAGTTTAGTAACGGCTAAAGAAGTTGCAAAAGTAATAAACCTAGGTAAATACGGATTTATAGGCACTTTTTTTGGCTGGACTTTAATGAAAGTGCTGCGTATTTCCACCATCAACAAAATTTACAATAAGCACAAGGAATTAAAAAATCTTGAATTTTTTTCGGCATTGCTGGATGATTTGGAAATTAAATTTGACATTCCTGAAGAAGATTTAAGGCGAATCCCAAAAACAGGCGCTTTTATCACGGTATCCAACCACCCGCTGGGAGGTATTGATGGTATTCTACTGCTAAAATTATTGATTGAAAAACGCCCTGACTATAAAATTATAGCAAATTTTTTACTGCAAAGAATTGAGCCTATGAAGCCTTTTATTATGCCAGTAAATCCGTTTGAGGACCGAAAAGACAAAAAATCAAGCATCACAGGTTTAAAAAATGCTTTGGAACATTTAAAAGATGGCAATTCGTTGGGCGTTTTTCCGGCAGGTGAAGTTTCAACGTATAAAGACGGAAGGTTAATTGTGGACAAACCCTGGGAAGAAAGCGCCATTAAATTAATTCAGAAGGCGCAAGTACCCGTAATTCCTATATATTTTCACGCCAAAAACAGCAAGTTCTTTTATCTTCTTTCTAAACTGAATTCAAAATTGCGCACTGCCAAATTACCTTCTGAAGTATTGTCGCAAAAAGGCCGCTTGATTAAAGTGAGGATTGGAAATCCAATTTCGGTAAAAGATCAAGAAGATTACGATAATACCCAAGATTTTTGCGATTTCATTCGTAAAAAAACATATATGCTGGCAAATCCTTTTGCGAAAGAGCCCATAAAATTAAAGGCTCCATCGTTAAAAATGCCAAAGCCTCCAAAAAAAATTGTGAGCCAAAAAAATATTGACAAAATGATTTTGGAAGTGGAAGCCCTAAGAAATGGGGACGGACGTTTGCTTAAAAGCAAAAATTATGAAGTGTTTTTTACGCCAAGCAAACAGATTCCAAACATTATGTTTGAAATTGGGCGCTTGCGCGAAATTACTTTTAGGGAAGTGGGCGAAGGCACCAATGAATCGATAGATTTAGACTCCTTTGACGGGTATTACCACCATTTATTTTTGTGGGATTGTGAAGCCAATGTGGTAGCGGGAGCTTACCGAATGGGATTGGGAAAAAATATTTATAAAAAGCATGGCATTGAAGGTTTTTATGTGCATACTTTGTTCAAATTTGAACCAGAGTTGTACCCAATGATGGAAAATTCCATTGAAATGGGTCGTGCTTTTGTAATTAAAGAATACCAGCAAAAACCAATGCCGTTATTTTTGCTTTGGAAAGGAATTGTTCATATTACCCTAAGATATCCGGAATATAAATATTTAATTGGCGGCGTAAGCATCAGCAATAAGTTTTCAAATTTCTCAAAATCGTTAATGATTGAGTTTATGAAATCTCATTATTACGATCCTTATGTTGCACAGTATATTCATCCTAAAAAAGAATATAAAGTAAAATTAAAAGATGCTGATAAAGATTTTGTTTTTGATGCCACTCAGGCCGATATGAACAAATTTGACAAGATCATTGATGAAATTGAACCGGGTTCATTGCGTATTCCTGTTTTAATTAAAAAATACGTGAAGCAAAATGCCCGATTGGTGGCTTTTAATGTGGATCCGAAATTTAACAATGCCATTGACGGCTTGATGTACATTAGGATCGCTGACATCCCTGAAAGCACCGTAAAACCGGTGATGGAAGAACTTCAGGCTGAACTGGAAAAATCGCTTGAAAACGAAAATAAAGAAAATGAAATTTCTTTAGATTCTCTATAAAATTAAAACCACCCTTTTTTATTGATTTGGTACATATAAACAAATTCTTCGTCAGATTTTGTGAGGTAAATAATGCCTTCCACCAATCCTATAATACTGGTTACCGCACCGCCAATTCCGCAAGTTACAATGGTTATTGACAGCAAAATAATACCTTCATTGGTGTAGCCCAACACAAATTTATGGATGCCGAAAACGCCCAATAAAATTCCCAACACACCTGCCAAAACTCTTTTGCTTTCTTGGCTGCTTTTTGGGATTACATTCCCATTATCATCTAATACGTCCATATTTTAATTTTTTATAACTATAAAATTACAAAATTTTTAGGACAAAAAAGCAACATCTTTTGGCTCCCAAAGTTCAATTTTATTTCCTTCGGGATCTAAAATCCAACCAAATTTTCCATAGTCATATTCTTCAATATTGCCAATAACGGGAACGCCTTCTTCTTTTAATTTATTTAAAAGTCCGCTTAAATCTTCAACCCTGTAATTAAACATAAAATCTTTTGTTGAAGGAGAAAAATAAACCGTGTCGCTTTTAAACGGACTCCATTGTGTACAGGCCGGATTTCCGTTTTTGTCTTTCCACCAAAAAGTGGCGCCCCAATCATCGGTGTTAAAATCCAAATGTTTTTTATACCATTCTTTCAGTTTAACAGGATTGTCCGATTTAAAAAAAAGTCCTCCAATGCCTGTAACTCTTTTTATTTCATCTTCAATTTGAACCGATTCTTTTGAAAAAAACAAAGCATCAACCTTATCAACAATTGTTTGCGCCAGTTTCACTTTAGATTCAACAGTCCAGCCTGCAATATGAGGCGATAGCAATACATTTTCTGCGTGAATTAAATAGTCAAATGCTTTGGGAAAAGAATCGTTTTCAAACAGATTTTCAAAAGATAATTTTTCATATTCCAGCACATCCAAACAAGCTCCCAATATTTTTTTACTAATTAGCGCTTCAACCAAATCATCGGTAACAACGGCAGAACCCCGTGCCGTATTTATAAGATAAAAAGGTTTATTAAAATTACTGATAAACTGTGAATTTATCATATTGTGAGACAGTTTGTTGAAGGGCGTATGCAAACTCAACACATCGGTTTTTTCCTGCAATTCTTCTAGAGAAACCTGCTTGCAATTTTCATCGCCAACACCTTCTTTTATGTCGTAACAAATCACTTCAACCTCAAAGCCCTTTAATTTTTTAGCAAAGGCTTTTCCCATATTTCCGTAACCGATAATGCCCACTGTTTTGCCTTCCAGCTCAATGCCTCTGTTGGCTTCCCGCAACCATTTTCCCGCTCTGATTTCGAGATCGGCTTTTTTTAGGTTGTTGAACAAGGCCAAAATCATTCCCAGCGCGTGCTCACCAACGGCATTTCTGTTGCCTTCGGGCGCTGAAATTAACTGAATTCCCATTTTTTCGGCAAAATCAACATCAATACTTTCCAATCCGGCGCCAACGCGGGCAATAAATTTTAAGTTTGTGGCTTTTTCTAAAAATTGCTGATCTATGTTGAACCTGCTTCTGATCACAATGCCATCATAACCAGCAATCTTTTCTTCAATTTGCTGTTTGGTTGAAAAATAATCTTCCTCGCAAACGCACCCCATTTTTTCCAAACCAGCTTGCAGAATTGGGTGATTGCTGTCTATCAGAAGGACTCTCATTTGTTGATAAATTAGTATTTTAGATTATTAGTATTTTGGATTATTAGTAATTGGATTATTGGTATTATGGATTCAAAAAAAATTACCGGCTAAAAGTCTAAAATACAAACAATCCCTTTTACTGTTCTTTTAAAGTTGATTTAAATTTAGACATCATTTTTATAATTATTTCTAAATTTTCTTGTAATTCCTTACAATGATTGTCAGACATAAAATTTAGATCATTAGAAATCAATAATTGTGTTTCAACTTCATAACAAGAACCTAGAGCAATTTCTATAAATCTTGAAAAATCCTTATTTGATTTTCTGGAAGCTCCTTCTGCAATATTGGAAGGAATTGAAATAGAAGCTCTTCTTAATTGAGAAACCAATCCAAATTTTTCTTCTTCTGGAAATATCGCCGTGAAAGTGTAAATACTCTTACAAAATTCCCTGCTTAATTGCCAAAATTTTAAATCTTTATATCTATGCACAATAGTATTTTAGTATTTTGGATTTATAGTATTATTGGATTGTTGGTATATTGGATTCAAAAATCTAGAAATCTAACAATCCATCAATCTAAAATACCAGAATTAATATTGCTCTTCATCGCTAGGGAAATCCCTGCTTTTTACATCGGCAATATAGCTTTCAAAAGCCGTGGTCATTTCGGTATATAAATCCATATAACGACGCAAAAATCGCGGATGAAATTCGTGGGTCATTCCTAGCATATCGTGCGTTACTAATACTTGTCCGTCCACACCATTTCCGGCACCGATTCCAATAACCGGAATAGATATGCTTTCGGCAATTTTTTGTGCCAATTTTGCGGGAACTTTTTCTAAAACCAAGGCAAAACAACCCAATTTTTCGAGCAATAAAGCATCTTCCATTAATTTTTCGGCTTCTTCCTCTTCCTTCGCCCTAACCGTGTAAGTGCCAAATTTATAAATAGATTGCGGGGTCAATCCCAAATGCCCCATCACCGGAATTCCAGCTGTTAAAATTCTGATGATGGACTCGCTAATTTCACTTCCGCCTTCTAATTTCACCGCGTGGCCGCCAGATTCTTTCATAATTCGGATGGAGGAATCCAACGCGTTTCTTGAATTTCCCTGATAACTTCCAAAGGGTAAATCTACCACCACCAAACTTCTGTGAATCGCCCGTACTACAGAACTTGCATGGTAAATCATTTGATCTAAAGTTATTGGCAAAGTAGTTTCGTGGCCAGCCATCACGTTAGAAGCTGAATCGCCCACCAAAATAATATCAACTCCGGCATTGTCAATAATTTTTGCCATGGTGTAATCATAAGCGGTAAGCATAGCGATTTTTTCGCCATTTTTTTTCATTTCCACCACACTTTTGGTGGTAATTCTCTTATAGTCTTTTTTAGCTGTAGACATTTTCTTGTTGTTTAAACTTATGGAAGGTAAAAGTAATGAAAAAAGAACGTTATTTTAAAAACTTTGCTTTTTATCGCCTAATAACGGCTGAAATATTTGGGTAAAAAACACAAACATTTATTGTTACTTAAAGGAAATTTAAAATATTTATTTGAACCTAACTATTTTAAAATTATATTTACTTAAAATTACTTCGATTTGGCAAAAAAAGAGAAAAATACCGACAAATATATTCCAGAATTGGAAGAAAGAATAATTGATCTTAGCCTTAGGCTCAAAAGTAAATCTAATGAGCTTAATGCTGCCATTGAAACCAATTCAAAAATTCTAGGCAAACTGACCCACAATTTGAAAAACCCTGTTGGAGTCATATTTTCGTTTTCGGAAATGATGCTGGAAGACCTTGAAGATTACTCAATTGAAAAATTGGGGAAACATATACAAATTATTAAAAATTCAGCGACATTTTCTTTGGCATTTCTTGATACTGTTTCAAAATACACAAGAGTTCAGTCGCCAAATTTCACCTTAAAAACCGAGCAAGTTAATTATGTTGAATTGGTAAAATCGCTTATAAACGATTTTAGAGCGAAAGCATCTGAAAAAAATATTGGTTTGGAAGTCAATGTTCCTGCAAAGGATATTTTTTTAACACTTGACAGGAATGAAATTTCCCAGGCTTTAAGCGCCGTTTTAAACAACGCAATACGATATTCCAATGAAAACTCAAATATGACAATTACAGTTGAAGAACTTAAAAATACCGTTGAAACCACTATCACCGACCAAGGAATTGGAATTTCTGAAGAAGATTTACCCCATATTTTTGAAGAATTTTATGTGGTAAACACGTATTCTGAAGACAAACAAAAATGCATTGGTTTGGAATTGGCCATTGCCAAGAAAATTGTGGAACTTCATAAAGGAAGAATTGCCGCCGAAAGCACTTTGGATAAAGGCTCGAGTTTTAAAATTATCCTTCCCAACAATTAAAATTAATTCATCGGTTATTTTTTAAAGTTCCTTAATATTTAAAATCCAAAATGAACAACAATTCAAAATAAATTGTATTTTACACGCCCAAACCCCAAATAAATTGCGAAAGAATGAAACATAATCCCATAAAGACTATGAATGCAAATGCCGACAAAAATGTCCCTAACGTAAAATCCCAAGAAGAAAATACTTTATTAGCCAACAATATGTATTTAACTTTTTTTGAGCAGGCGCCGGTAGCCTTATGGGTTGAGGATTTCTCAAAAGCCAAACTTTTTCTTGAAAAAATTGCCAAAGAAAATAATACTGACATAAAATCATATATTGCCGAAAATCCAAAAATTATTAAAAAATTAATTGATTTCATTGAGATTAAAGACATTAATGATGCTGCTTTAAAATTATACAAAGCCAATACCAAACAAGAATTATTGCAAAGTTTAAAGCTGGTTTTTGCAAAAAAATCCTATAAAGGTTTTTCAAAATTGGTTGTTGCTATTCTTCTTGGAGAAACTGTGACCAAAATTGAAACTATCAATAAAACGTTGCAAGGAGAAGAGTTTGATGCCTTGGTAAAATATAAAGTGAGTGCCGGAAGTGAAATATCGCTTGAAAATGTTATTGTGTCTGTAGAAAATATTACTGATAACGTAAAAGCCAGAAAAGCTGTCATTGAGAGTGAATACCGATACAAAGAAGCGCAATCGTTGGCAAAAATCGGAAGCTGGTTTCACAATTTTGAAACCGATGAATCGCACTGGTCTGATGAAGCTTATAATATTTTGGGATTGGTTGCCGGAAAAGATTTTCTAAATTTCGCCTATTTTATATCGTGTGTGCATCCTGAAGACAGGGAATTTACATTAGACTATACCATTGAATCTTTTCTGAAAAACCCCATCCAACATTTACAATACAGGATTATTACGCCAATTGGCGAACTTAAATATATCTCGGAAGTAAGAAGAGCCATCATTGAAAACCAGCAACTTGTTAAAATAATTGGGATTGGACAAGATATTACTGAGCGCGTTCTTAATGAGCAAAAATTTACGATCACCAAAAGCTTTTTATCGGATACCCTTTCAAGCATTAAAGATGGTTTGGTGATACTCGACCGCGACTCAAAATACATTTATGTAAATGAAAAAGCAGCTGATTTATTAGGTAAAAATGCCCAGGATCTTATAGGAAAGCATCTTTGGACAGAATTTCCAGAAAAAGAGGGCGATTTATTTTATGACAATTACCAAAAAGCGATCACAAAAGGAAAACCCCTAAGTTTTGAAAATTATTTTGCGCCATGGGATAAGTGGTTTGAAAACAGAATAATTCCGTCGCAAGAGGGAGTTCTCATGTTTTTTCATGAAACAACGGATAAAAAAGAAACAGAAAATAAAATAAAAGCGGCATATAATATTATCAATAAAAGTTCCTCAGTCGCTTTTTTATGTGAAAATAAACACGATTTTCCTATTGTGTTCACTTCCGAAAACTCACATCATTTATTTGGGTATACACACCATGAAATTCTGGCAGGAACCGTTAAATTGTACCAATTGATTTATAAAGAGGATTTAGAATGGGCGAGTAAGGAATTCATAAAATTTTTGAAAAACAAAAATTCAAATGAATTAAAACTTCAACCTCTCCGAATTTTAACAAAAAATGGTGATGTAAAATGGATTCGCGCCAATTTAGATATTGTTAAAAACACCGCCAATGAAATTACCCATATTCAGGGGATTTCAGAAGATATTACAGAACGTAAAAAGGCCGAAGATTTGTTTTTTGAGAGCACTCAACGCCTAAAAGACCAATTTAACCACACGCCGTTAGCGTCCATCATTTGGGATGCTGATTTTAACGTGTTGGAATGGAACAGTTCTGCAGAACGTGTTTTTGGATATTCTGCTGAAGAAGCAAAAGAAAAACCTATAAAAGATTTAATCACGCCAACGAATTTAGCTCCCGAAATGAAAAAAGTTCAGGAGGAGATATTGAGTCAAAAATATGGGCATAGAAGCACCAATGAAAATGTAACCAAAAGCGGTAAAATAATAATTTGTGATTGGTATAACGTAACCTTAAAAGACGCTTCCGGCAAAATCATTGGAGTCGCTTCATTGGCAGATGATATTACAGGGCGCATGAATTCAAAAAAATTACTTGAAAATTCCGAAAGAAAATACAGAGACATTTTTGAGAAAGCAATTGATGCGGTTTTGATATTAAAAAATGGATTATTTGTAGACTGCAATGAATCAGCGCTAAAAATGTTTGGTTTGGACAGGGAAACCCTCTTTAACATACATCCATCACAACTTTCGCCAGAAAAGCAACCCAACGGTGCCAGTTCTTATTTAAAAGCGGAAGAAATGATGAAAATTGCTTTGGAAAAAGGAAGCAATAGATATCGATGCAACCAACAACATATAAACGGACACATTTTCCCAACTGAAGTTACGCTTACGAGAATTAATGAAGAAGATGATGGATTTACCATTCACGTGGTTATCTCAGATATTACGGAAAGAGTTAAGAAAGAGGTCTTGGAAGATGTGCTTTATAACATCTCTAAAGCGGCATTGACCATTGGTGATTTTCAGGAATTTAGTTTATTTGTCAGAAATGAATTGAACAAAATAATTGACACCCGCAATTTTTATATCGCTCTTCATAATGAAGAAACCGATATGATTACCACACCTGTTTTTGTGGATGACAAGGAAGTAGTTGAAGAATTTTCGGCAAAAAACTCCTTGACGGGATATGTCATAAAATCAAGGCAGCCCTTAATCTTAAGCCAAGAGGAGCACCAGAAACTTATCAACAAAAATATCGTAACGTTGATTGGCGAATTTGCCAAAATATGGATAGGCGTACCGCTATTTACCCAAGAAAAATGTATTGGGGCAATTGTGGTGCAAAGCTATGAAGATGAAAATGCATACAATGAAAATGATGTGCAATTGCTGGAGTTTGTGGCCGATCAAATTAGCACCACCATTCAGCGTAAAAAAGTTGAAGATGAGCTAAATAACGCCTTGCTTCAAGCTCAAGAATCGGATCGGCTAAAATCGGCTTTTTTGGCAAATATGAGCCACGAAATAAGAACGCCTATGAACGGCATTATTGGCTTTTCAGAACTATGTCTTGACCCAAATATCACCAAAGACAAACAAAGAGAATACGCTAACATTGTCATTAAAAGCAGCAAACGCTTACTGTCAATCGTAAATGACATATTAGATATTTCAAAAATAGAAGCCGGTTTAGAAACCCTAAAATTAGAAGGTGTCAATCTTAATAAATTGCTTGATGAGTTAATGACCTTTTACAAACCAATTGCAGAAGGAAGCAATTTAAAATTAATTTGCGAAAAAGGATTGGAAAATTTTAAGAGTTTTATTGAAACAGATAAAATTAAATTAAATCAGATGCTCACAAATCTTTTGTCCAATGCGTTTAAATTTACCGATACCGGAAGCATAACATTTGGGTACGAATTGGTTGAAAACAATTTGCAATTTTACGTAAAAGACACAGGAATTGGGGTTGAAGCAAATTTACGAAATAAAATTTTCGAGCGATTTTCACAAGGTGAATTAAATTTAAGCAAACAACATAAAGGAACAGGGCTAGGTTTGGCGATCACCAAAAAAATTGTGGAATTGTTTGAAGGTGAAATTTGGTTAACCTCTAACAATCAAGGAACATCCATTTACTTTACAATTCCTTTTAAAAAGTCAAAAACACCTTTAATTTCTTCAGTAATTGAAGAACAAAAACCAACTATCGAAGTGAAAAATAAAGAGATAACAATTTTAGTGGCTGAAGACGAAGAATACAATATGATGTATATCGCAGAGTTATTCTCCTCAACAAATTTTAAAATTATGGAAGCCGTTAACGGTAAAAAAGCCCTGGAATTGGCACAAAGCCATCCTGAAATTCAGTTGGTGCTCATGGATATAAAAATGCCGGTTATGGATGGCAACGAAGCCATGAAAGAAATTAAAAAGCTGAGGCCTTCACTGCCAATTATTGCTCTTTCGGCTTTCGCCATGGAATCTGATAAAACAATCGCATTGGCGCTTGGGTTTGACGCTTATTTGACAAAGCCTTTAGACCAGAAATTATTGTTCCAACTCATTGAAAAATTTTATAAAAAAGAATAAAAACAAGTAAAAACCAATTCTTCAACTAAAAACATTTTTAACGCGTCCAATTTCTCCGGTTTCCAACTGAACTTTTATGCCATGCGGATGCGTTGTGGCATTTGTGAGGATTCTTTTTACTGCACCTTCAGTTAATTCGCCAGTTCGTTGATGGTTTTTCTGCACAATTTCTACCTTTTTTCCTGCTTGTATGTTTTTTCTGATTGTTCCGCTTATGTTTTTGTTTTCCATGTGTTTTTACTATTGCCACATTAAATTTTTTGATGTTGTTTTAATTGATTTTATGGAGAATCTCTTAAATATAAAGTTTTTCTTTGTGTGTCTCAGTGGCTCTTTGTGGAACTTTGTGAAATAACTATGACACGGAGCTGCACAAAGAAAAACACACAAAGGTTCACAAAGTTGAATGATTGATATGTTTTTTTCAATTGATTATTTTAAAAAATGGAAATCTCGGTTTCGGTGGTAAACAATTCCAAAAATTTTATTCCCTTGCTCGAATTTCCTTTTTTGTTCAGTTTCGGGCTCCAAACCGCGATGCTGTATTTATGAGGCAAAATGGCAACAATGCCGCCGCCAACGCCACTTTTTCCCGGCAAACCAACTTTAAAGGAAAATTCTCCGGCTTCATCATAAAATCCGCAGGTTTGCATAATGGCATTTACGCGTTTCGATTTGCTGATGCTTATCACCCGTTCTTTTGTGAACGGATTAACCCCATAAGCCGCCAAAAAAAGAAAAGTGCCCGAAAGCTCTTTGCAGGTCATTTCAATAGAACATAAATTGAAATAAAAATCGAGCACCACGTCAATATCATTTTTAATGTTTCCGAAGGATTTCATCAAGTTAATTAAAGCCGCATTTCTGTGTCCGGTTAATTTCTCCGATTCTGCAATTCTCGAACAATAATCAATGTCTGGATTTCCTGAAATGCTCCTCACAAATGCAATAAAATCATCTTTCGGATTTTTAAGATGGCTCACCAAAATATCCGAAATAACCAATGCGCCAGAATTTATGAGCGGATTTCGCGGAATTCCCTTATTAAATTCCAACTGAAACAGCGAATTGAAAGAAGTTCCTGAAGGTTCAACCCCAACCCTTTCCCACAATTTTTCACCTTCCTGTTTGTATGCCAACACCAGCGACAAAACTTTGGCAATACTTTGAATGGAAAACTTTTCCTCAGCGTCGCCAAACTGGTAATGCTGATGGTCTACAGTAGTTAAGTGAACACCAAATTTTGTAGAATCCACATTGCCCAGTTCAGGAATATAGGTGGCAACCTCCCCTAAATCTTCCGTTTTGCTTAACTCCTTGTTTATTTTTGAAAATATTTTATTGTAATTCATGTAAGTTTAAAAGTTGTAAAGTTGAAAAGCTTGCCTGCCATTGGTAGGTTAAAAAGCTGGAAGACCAAAGTCAAAACGCTAAATTTTTTAATTGGCATCAAAAGAGAAATTGAAAATGATAATTGCAAAAGACGCGAAAAATTCGCAAAGAATACAAAAATGTGACAGGCAACCTCAAAAGTAAAATCTTGATTTTCCAACTTCTGTCTTCCGCCTTCGGTCTTCGGTCTTTATTTCCCTTTCGCCAAAAACTCATTAATTTTAGCCATTAAATCCTTTTGGTTAAACGGTTTAATTAAAATATCATTACAGCCCGCCTCTTTTATATGCTGTATATCAACAGCTGTAGAATAAGCTGTTTGCGCTATAATGGGCAAGTTGGCCGCAAATTTTCTAATCTCTTTTGTGGCTTCATAACCATTCAAAACAGGCATTTTTATATCCATTAACACCAAATCTATTTGCGGATTTGATTTAAATAAATCAATCGCTTCAACTCCCGTTTTGGCTCTAAGAATATTAATGTTCAAATCTGACAAAAATTCTTCTATCAACATAAAATTTAAATCCTCATCTTCAGCCACCAATAATGTTTTGGTTTCTTCTAAAGTAAAGTCCTTGTTTTTATTGACCACTTCGCCTAAAAAATCTTCCTTTAAAACTTTTTTGTATGGAATTGAAACGTAGAATACGGAACCTTTACCAATTTCTGACTGCAACGATATATTTCCGCCCATCAATTCGGCATATCCTTTTGAAATTGACAAACCCAACCCTGAACCGCCATAAAAACGTGTACTTGATTTTTCTACCTGGCTAAATCGGTCAAATATTTCTTCGTGCATATTGGCCGGAATTCCAATGCCTGTATCTTCAACATAAAATTCGAGCATTTTTTCTTTTACCGTATAGCCAAAATTTATGCTGCCTACAGTTGTAAATTTAATGGCATTTCCAACCAAATTGGTTATTATTTGCAGCAGTTTTGTTTCGTCCGAAATAATTTCATCTTCGCCTTCGGGTAAAAATAGGTTTAAATTTAAGTCTATATTTTTTGCTGAAACACCTTTTTTGAACTGTTCATATACCAATTTAAGGAGGGCGTTCAATTTGATGTCATTTTCCCTAATTATTTCCTGACCAGCTTCTAAACTGGCAATATTGATGATGTCGGTAATGATGGAAAGCAACTGATTGCTGCTTTTTATGACAATGTCGCTATATTTGTTCTTTCTCTCAAAAGAAAGGTCAGGATCTTTAAGAAAACCTGAAAATCCTATAATTGCGTTCATTGGGGTACGAATTTCATGAGAAATATTGTGCAAAAATGCCGTTTTCAAACGATCGCTTTCTTGTGCCTTTTCCAAGGCATTAATCAATGCTGTTTCGTGCTTCTTTTTATCTGTAATGTCCTCTTTTACCGCCAAAAAGTTTGTGATTTTTCCCTTATCATTAATAATGGAAGAGATTGATGCCTGTTCCCAATAAATACTGCCGTCTTTCTTTTTGTTTAACAATTCTCCAAACCAGTCTTTTCCTGAAGTAATGGTTTTCCATAAATCTGAATAAAGCTCATTGCCTTGATGACCCGATTTAAGGATCCTTGGGTTTTTTCCAATGACTTCTTTTTGTGAATAACCCGTAACTTCCTCAAATTTTTTGTTTACATATTCAATATTGCCTTTTATGTCTGTTATAATAACCGTTGCCGGACTTTGTTCAACTGCTTTTGAAAGTTTGCGCAATTCGTCCATTGCCTTTTTTCTGTTTGTCTCATCAAAAAGATATCCTTTTATTGTTTTTAAATTTCCTTTCGAATCAAATCCCCCTCTAAGGTTCCCCACAACATTGATCACTTTGCCGTCCAATTTTTTAAGGTCTGCTTCAAAAAAAGTTAAAATTTTATTTTCCTTTATTTCTTTAATCATTTCATTTCTGGCGCCTTTAATTGCAAATATTTTATTAATATCACTGGCTAAAGCTTCTTCTTTGGATGAAAATCCACAAATTTTAAGAAATGCCGGATTGCAGTTTAAAAGCTTACCTTCAGCGGTGGAAATAAAATCGCCCGTTAAATCGTCTTCAAAAAAGCTTTTATATTCTTCCCTGCTTTTAAACAAATCTTCTTCTACAATTTTTCGTTTGGAAATATCCCTGCTTACGCCAAGAATCCAAGATGGGATGTTTTCATCATTTGCCAATAGGGAAATCCTTATTTCTGTCCACACTTTGGTGCCGTCTTTTTTAATCACTTCCAACTCCAATAATTGAGGCTCTGGATTTACCTCCATTTTTTGATCCAAATCTGGATCGAAAAGCGCAATTGATTTTAGGAGTTTTTTATAGGAATCCTTTGTTAAAACATTGGCAATTGGCTGATTGATTAGCTCTTCAACCTTATATCCCTTAAGCGTTTCAACAGAGGGACTCACATAAGTGAATTTTAAATTGATGTCGAGCGTAAAAATTACATCGCCGGCATTTTCTGCCAACAATTTGTATTTTTTTTCACTGGCGGTAATTTTTTTTTGCTGAATTTCCAATTGATGCTTTTGGTATGCATTCAAAAGCATTGAAGGAAGTCTTAATAAATAATTTTCTCGTTTCACCAAATATTCATCAACACCCAATTTTAAAGCCTGTACCGCAACTTCTTCGTTCCCCTGGCCGGTAACTATCAGAATTGGAATGGAAAGTTTTCGTTCCTGCCTTATCGTTTTAACAGCTTCCAAAGCATTAATTCCAGGTAAATGATAATCCATTAATAAAATATCGAAGTAACTTGTTTCTTCATCCGATTTAGGCAGTAATTTTAATGCCGAAATGGCATCAGGCACTGCTTTAATTTGCAAATTAGGCGAATGTTGCCTAAAATGTCTTTTTGTGAAATCAATATCCGCTTCGTGCCATTCCACATATAAAACATTGATAATTTCCGATTTGTATTTTTGGGATTTGTTGAAATTTTTGATGGCTTGTTTTATGGCTTCGGGAAGTTTTTTAAGATATCCCCTAGTTTTTACCAAATAATCATCTGCACCTGCTTTTAATGCCGTAATGGCAATTTCTTCATCTCCTTCAATGGTTAAAATAATGATGGCTATGGGCAGGTTTTTTTGTCGAATAACTGTAAGCAAGTCTATTCCGTTACCATCAGGCAAATTTAAATCGAGCAGCAACAAATCATATTTCTCTTCACTTTGAAGCAATTTATCGGCATCTGCAATTGTTTTTGCGCTTTGAAAAATGCATTCAGGAAATGCTTTGGAAACGGCACGTTCCGTTAATTCAATATCCGAGATATTGTCTTCAAGATAAAGGATTTTTATGGGATTTTTCATTTCTTTGAGCCCTTAATTTATATTTGCTTTATTTAAACCTGTCCAATACAGTTCAATTTGCGCCGCCACTTCAATAAATTTATCAAAACTGACTGGTTTTACAATATAAGAATTCGCGCCAAATTCATAAGCTTTAGAAATGTCCCGGTCGTCTCCGGAAGAAGTTAACACCACTACGGGAATGGTTTTATAAACCGGATGCGATTTTAAAGTTTTCAGCACTTGATGTCCATCCACTTTCGGTAATTTTAAATCGAGTAAAATAACCATAGGAACTGGGGCTCCCTGATCCCACAATTCCATTTGTTCCAAAGCCTGTTCCCCATCTCGCGCCACAACAATTATTGTGTTACTTTTTTGTTTTTTTAGTGCGCGCAAAGTTAAATCGACATCTACCGGATTGTCTTCAACAAGCAAGATTGTTAAATTTCTGGTCTCATTGGTCATCGTATTTATTATTTTATTTGTTTTGGAATTTCCAGATAAAAAACGGCACCTTCCCCCAATTTGCTTTCAGCCCAAACTTTACCGCCCAATTTTTCCATAGATTTTTGCACCATAGCCAATCCAATGCCCGTTCCGGGGAAATCTTCAGGTAAGTTAAGTTGTTGAAATATCTCAAAGATACGGTCTTTATATTTCATATCAAATCCAATTCCATTATCTTTTATCGCTAAAAGCCAGTTAGTTGGTTTATTTTTAAGCGAAATTTCAACGACAGGTTTTTTATGTTCACCAGAAAATTTGATGGCATTGTCAATGAGGTTTCTTAATGCAATGGTCAATCCCTGAACATCGGCCACAATTTCAATATCGGGCACTTTTATGCTGAAAGCACATATTGTGGCAGAAATTTCCGATTCAAATTGCGTTTTCAGCATTTTTAGCAATTCCTTAATTTTTATGGGCTCTAATCTAAGTGTGGCTCTTTCCAATCGCGAATAGTCCAACAAATCATTGATTAACTTATTCATGTGTATCGTGCCTTTTCTGATGGAATGAATAAAATATTGCGCTTCTTCATTTAAACTGCCCGAATAAAGTTCCATCAACAAATTACTGTACCCGTCTATGCCACGCAATGGCGCTTTTAAATCGTGTGAAACCGAATAGGTAAAAGTTTGCAATTCCTTGTTTGCTGATTCTAATTGTTGCGTTCGGAGCGCCACTATTTTTTCAAGATTCACATTCTGGTTGTTAATCTCATCATACAGCCTTAAATTGTCTATGACTATAGAGGTTTGCAAAACAATGGTTTCCAATAATTTTAAGCTTCTTGGGGTGGGTTTTGTGTCCGTTCTGGTAAATACACAAAGCACCCCAATACTTTTTCCATCCGCAACAAAAGGAAATGCCGCGTGAAAACGAATACCATCACCCTGAAGCACTTCTCGTGTGGCATATTTTAAAACCTCGTCTTGCGAATCCAGAATTAAAGGATTACAGTCCAAAGCGCAATTTCCGCATAAACATTCTCCAATTTTAACTTTATTATTGGTAAAATCTTCAAGGATTTCTTGTGAAGCACCTCTTTCAACAACAAGGTTAAATGTATCGTCGGGATTAATTAAACAAATGGTTCCGCCCTCTAAACCAACCACTTCAATTGCTATTTCCAGTACTTTATTGAGGGTCAAATTCATATCTTGCGAGCTTACCAAATATAAAATGGCGTTGTTCAGTATTTGCAATTCCCTGTTTGCATTATAAATTTCTTCTTCGGCATTTTTACGATTGGTGATGTCGGTAGAAATACCGCCAATGGCATATATTTCTCCTTTGGCGTCAAAAAGTGGAAATTTAGATGTCAGGTAAAAATGATTTCCGTCTGCTTCCATATTTTCTTCTTCAAAAAAGAGGGTTTGTTTTGAATTGATTACTTGTAAATCGTTATTTCTGTGTTGTTCGGCAATTTCCTTCGGAAAATATTTTTCACGTGTTTGCCCTAAAAGTTCCTCTTGGGAGGTTCCCAAAAGTTTTTCAAATTTTTTATTGACAAGCAAAAATTTGCCGTTTAAATTAAAAATATAAATAAATGCCGGACTAAAATCCAGAATATTCTTGATGGTTTGGTTGCTTAACCGCAAATTTTCCTCGGCTTGTTTGCGCTCGGTGATGTCTTGAAAGAAAATGGCTATCCCGTCTTCAGTTGGGTTTATTCTATTCTCAAACCATAAGTTATAGGGTTCATAATATTCTTCCAATTGAATGAATACTTTTTCACTCATTGCTTTTTCATAATTCTTTTGAAATGGCTGGCCTACACCTTCCGGGAATTCTGTCCAGATGTTTTTGCCTATCATTTCCTTCGGATCTCTGTTGAAAATCTTTCCGGCTTTTTCATTCATATATGTGTAACACCAATTTTTATCAAGCGAAACAAAGGCGTCACTCATACTTTCTAAGGTTTTTACCACAAGTTTGTGTTTGGCCTGTATTTCAATTTCCGCTTGTTTGCGTACCGTAATATCTTGAAAAGCCCCTTGTACTTTAACAATTTTTCCTTTATTATCCCTTACAGCTTCTCCTATAGTTCTAACCCAAACCCGGTTTCCTTTTGAAGTAATAATTTCCATTTCTTCATCGTAAGAAATTCCGTTTTGCACGCAATTGGCAAAGACTTCTGTGATTTTATTTCGACATTCAGGTGCATAAAAAAGGATGCCTTCTTCCACCAATGGAGTATAACCGACTGGCATTTCGTGAATTGCGGCAACTTGGTCTGACCAATAAGTACGATTTTCCTTTAAATTCACATTCCACCCACCAAATTTTGCTGTTTCACCGGCAATATGTAGCAGCGTAAAGGTTTCTTTCAGTTTTTCCTCGGCTTGTTTGCGATCGGTGACGTCGCTGGCGGCACCGAACCATTCAAAAATTTCGCCATTTGCATCCAACCGCGGTATTGCACGAGAAAAAGTCCAGCCAAAGGAGCCATCAATACGCCATACCCGATGCTCTAATTCAAATAAACTCTTAGTCCGGATAGCTTCCTGTATAACCGCCATAACATACACCTGATCATCTGGGGGGATGTATTCTTGAAACCAGGCAGCGTTTGGCTTAGCAGTGTTTACGATAAAACCTCGTCCATCCAATTCGTACATCACACTCCAATCCGGGCTCATTCGATAAACGCTATCGGAACTGGCCATTATCAAGGTGCGGAATTTTTCTTCGCTTTCGTGTAACTCTTCTTCTGCCAGTTTTCGCTCGGTGATATCCTGAAAGAATCCAAAAATCCGCCGATGTTCCAAATCAGCCTCACCAATTGTTTTAACCGATCGAAAATTGCCTTTTGCGGTGATGATTTCCAGCTCCAAATCGAATGGTTCGCCAAATTCAATGGCACGTTGTACGGCTTTTTCAATAACCGGCCTTGATTCCGGAGTATAATAATTGAATCCCGTTTCAACGGTTGGCTTGTAATCATCTTCAACTTCATGAATGCGGTAAACCTCTTCAGTCCAGGTCTGTTTCATGGTATCAATATTGAATTCCCAGCCACCGACCTTCCCAATTCTTTGAGACTCTAACAACAATCTTTGGCTCTTTTCCAGCTCTTGTTCTTTCAGGTTACGCTCAATCGCAATTTTTGCAAGATGGGTTGCTCTTTCTAACAATACAAAATCTTCTTCCTTTGGGGTGCGCGGTTCTCGATAATACATGGCAAAAGTGCCAAGAACCTTTCCCTCGGAATTTATAATGGGTGTTGACCAGCAGGCGCGCAGACCGTATGCTCTTGCAAGTTCGCGATAATCGTCCCAAAGAGGATCAACTTCTATGTCTGTGACGATGACTACTTCTTTGCGATAGGCGGCCGTACCACATGAACCGGCGTTTGGACCAATAGGAGCGCCTTCCAATGCGTTGTTGTAGGCTTCCGGCAGGTGCGGAGCAGCACCATAATGCACATGGATGCCGTCATCATCAAGCAAAAGAATGGATGCTATAGTTGTTTTTTCAGAAAGCGCCTCAACTGTTAGTACAATCTTTTCGAGTATTTTCGAAAACGGAGTATTTTGGGTGATTATTTCAAGCAGATACTTTTCTGAATTTCGTAATAGTTCTGAATGCTTTCGTTCGCTAATATCCTGAAATGCGCCCTGTACTTTAACAATTTTTCCTCTATTATCCCGTACAGCTTCTCCAATAGTTCTAACCCAAACCCGGTTTCCTTTTGAAGTAATAATTTCCATTTCTTCATCGTAAGAAATTCCGTTTTGCGCGCAATTGGTAAAGACTTCTGTGATTTTATTTCGCCATTCAGGTGCATAAAAAAGGATGCCTTCTTCCACCAAGGGGGTATAGCCAGCAGGCATTTCGTGAATTGCGGCAACTTGGTCTGACCAATAAGTGCGATTTTCCTTTAAATTCACATTCCATCCGCCTAATTTCGCTGTTTCACCGGCAATCCTTAAAAGCGCATAGTTTTCTTTAAGTGCTTCTTCTGCCTGTTTCCGCTCGGTAATAACTTCTGAAAAGAAAATTATGCCGCCTATTTTATCTAGTTGATCATACCAAGGGTGAATTTCCCAGCGCACCCAGTCTAATGTTCCGTCGGCACGCAGGAAAGAATCCTCCTCATTTTTTATAATTTCACCTGCTAAACAGCGTTGGTGTATTTCTTTATATTCGGCTGTCATTTCAGGGAAAATTTCATAATGTGACCGTCCTGTAATTGCTGTTTCTCCCAACCTGTAATCCAATTTAAATCGGTCGCTTGCAACAATATATTTCATTTCTTTGTCAAACATAGCAATGGCTGCCGGACTGTGTTTTACAAAAAGTTGAAGTACTCTTTCATTGCGTTTAATGGCTTCCGTCAGATTTTTTCGTTCGGTAATATCCATCAAAGTTCCCCTCACAATAACACCTTCGCCTTTGGAATTTCGTTCTACAACTTGTCCAATCACATTAAGCCAATGGATTGTTTTATTTGGATAAACTACCCTAAAATCGAAAGAATATTTGTCTGGTCCGCCAGAAGCTACGGATTTTTGTATAAAACCCGATGATATTTCACGATCTAAAGGGTGTGTAGCGTCTAAAAAAGTGTCCATTTTCCATTTTTCCTGTAGTGGGAGTCCATACAATTGGTCGTGATTTTTAGAACGGGACATAGAATCGGTATTAAAATTATATTCCCAAACGGCAACATTTGCCAATTCAGTTGACAAGCGTAAATTTTCTTCACTTTTTTTAAGTGCTTCTTCAGTTTGTTTTCGCTCGGTGATGTCTCTCACAATTCCTTGAAAAACAACCTCAAATCCATACAGGTTTTTTAACATTGAAACGCTAATTTCCACAGGAATTAATTGCCCCTTTTTGGTTAATAAATGGGCTTCAAAAGAGGGAACTATTTCATCCCTTATCAAATCTTTAATTCTCTCTTTTGATTCCTCCAAGCTTGCTTCTTTAAAAATATCAGACAATTTCAAAGAAAGGAATTCTACTTTTGAATAACCGCTACGGTTAATAAGTTCTGCGTTTGCCAGAAGTAATTTTCTGTCTTTGGAAAAAATAACAATGCCGTCTCTGGCTTGTTCAAAAATAGACTGGAATTGAATTTCATTTTCTTTTAATTGTTCATAAAGCTGTACGTTTTTGCTTGAAACTTGTTGGTACTTTTGACGAAATGTCAGTTTATAAAATATATCTTTAAAGGAATCTACTTTGGATTCACTTCTTCTGATCAATTTTTCATAATGTTGAAGATAAAATGAAAAAATTAATGAAAAAACCAGGACAGATGAATATTTTGAGATGATACTGTCATAAAAAGTTTCCGGAAAGCTTCCCGTGCCAATAAAAATGCCAAAAGAAAAAAGTAGCGTGTCTAATGTTAGCACCAATAACATCGAAAAAAAGAATCGTAAAAAAAGCTGGGAAACATATTTAGAAACAGTCTCATACAGAAATACGATCACAAAAACATCTATTAAAAGCGCTAAAGTCCCAACAATGGTAATCATTGAATCCTGCGTGAAAAATTCTTTCGGAAAATTGTATATATTTTTTACGCCCTCAAGATCTATTCCCCAACTAATGACGATGAGCATAAATGACATTACCAAATTGGCTGCAAGTATGGCATAAATAACTTTTCGTGCTTCAAGAGCATCTTCTCTAACATAAATCAGCAGAATTGCAAATAAACCCCCGGTGAATATGATATTTCCTGGCGACACAAAAATGCCATTTGCAACTTCAAAGTAAAATGAACTCGTTAAAAATACTTGAATGAATTGGAAAACCCCTAAAGCTGTAAATAATGGACCCAAGCCAAAAATTGTTCTGATCCTAAAAAGTGTTAAGATTAAACCGGCTACTATTGCGGCTTGCAAAAGGAGAATAAATATTTGGTGGTAGTTTATGCTATCCATTTATTACTATAATTTTTGCTGATTAAATGTTTTGTTTAAAAACTAAAATTACACAATTATTTATGTAATAATCTATTAAAGGTTTATATTTTAGAAATAACCTAAAAATAAAGTGTTGGATTAAGATATGAAAATCTTCAAAATAAATTTTGAAAATCTAGTTTTTTTGCCGAAAAAGTGAGGAATTGTTTTTTATGAGTGCCTGTCTGAAAAAATAGAATTCTATATTTAGAAACATTGTTGTCCGGTAAAAATTCATTGCAATTTAACAATCTTAATCGGCCTTAACAAACAGGTCGCCCCGATGGGGCTTGTTTTTTTGAAAATCTATTTTCTACAAACAGTTCGTCCCTCTGGGACTAAAAAAGCTCCATAGGAGCGAAATGTTTGTATAAAAACGGAAAAATTCAGTAATTAAAGCCCCATCGGGGCGACCTGATTGTTTTGAAAAATTTAACCGGACAATAATGATTTAGA
>JAUYUA010000026.1 GCA_030694935.1 Lutibacter sp.
TTCATCTGTTCATCTTTTATTTTTTATTGGTACAGATGCAGTCGCCATTTATCATTCTACAGTGTATCAAATTTTGTTATGGCTCGTTTCATCTTCTCCGGGTAAATTAATAGCGTCCAAAATTTCCTTAATTCTGTTTTCATCGGTATTATAAATGGGTTCTTCCGCTTTTTTATGCGGAAATTGTTCAATCATTAATGTTGAAGAAGGGAAGGCAAATTTGACGCCCAAATTATGCGACAATTTCAAAATCTTCATATGCAATATATGTTTTGATGTTTGCTCACTGTTCCAATCCAAATTCACAAAATAAACATTTACAAGAATCGATAATGATGAATCGGCAAACCCGGCAAATTCAACATTATATTCTTCTGTTCTGGTAGCAGGATCTAACTCAATAATTCTTCTAATACCGTGCACAAAAGCTTCAATGAGTTGGGGAGGCGTATCATAACGAATTCCCAAATTTGTGGTGTATCGGCGGAAAGATCGCAAACCTTTATTGTTCACCACCATTTCTGAAAGCTGGCTGTTGGGAATTTGAAAAACAGTTGTGTCAGCAGCCCTAACTGTAGTTGATCTAAAACCGACAGTTTCTACTGTACCAATAACTGTTCCTGCTTCAATCCAATCTCCAATGTGAAATGGCTTGTCAATAAAAATCATGATGGTTCCAATAAAGTTTTTAACCGTATCCTGCGAAGCCAGCGCAATCGCGATGCCACCAATAGAAGCCCCTGCAACAACGGTAACCGGATCCACGCCAAAAAGTGTCAATAGTTTAAGTATTCCAAGAAATATAACCAATCCCATTAAGAAATTTCTCAATACAGGAACCAGTTGATCGTCTAATTTAGACTCGGTAGAATCCGCATATTTGGCATAAATACTCATGATTACCAAAACCAATTTCATGAATACATAAATCCAAAAAACAATCACCATAATGTTTATGGCCAAAAGCAGAAAGTTGTATACATCAATATGCAAAACCAATGAAGGCAGCCTATTTTTGATAAATGCCATTAAAATCAATAAAACAATAGGGCGCGCCAATTTTTTCAAGGAAGATTTAATCTCTTCATTGGATATATTAATGATTGAATGTTGTGATTTATTCAATATAAGAAAAACAATTTTTCTAAGCACATAAAATAACCCAAAAGAAATTGCAATTAAAATAAGCAAGCCAAGATATTGCCAAACTTCTACATTAAAAAGTTTTCGATGTCCTGCTTCAGGAATTATTTCCTGCAATTTTTCAGAATACCAAGGGTACATCAAATCATAAAGTTCTATAACCTTGCTGGATGTTACTTTGGAGTAATACCAATTATCCTCAATTTTTTCTAAATATATTTCGGGCATTTTACTCGGAAACAACAGATACTGATTTCCGCCTTTTGTGGATGTGGTGTCTGAATACATTTTATCGGTTGGCACCATGCTAAAATCGACTTTCAGCCCTTTAGCATCCATAATTGTCTTTAATTTAATGGCGATTTCCTGAGCTTTCATGCCATCATAACCATAAATTACGGTGGCTGCTTTTTCAGGCGCATAAGTACCGGGTTGCAAAAAATATAGATGGGTAGAAATGGTTGCGTTTGGATTGCTTAAATCGACTTTAACTTTATTTTGGGCAATTAAAGAAGCTGAAAACAATAAAAAAAATAAGAATAATTTTTTCATTATTTGTTTGTTTAAAGTAAAAACAAATTTAGGAATTAAATCATTGTTGTCCGGTAAAAATTCATTGCAATTTAACAATCCCAATCTTAATCGGCCTTAACAAACAGGTCGCCCCGATGGGGCTTGTTTTTTTGAAAATTTATTTTCTACAGACAGTTCGTCCCTCTGGGACTAAAAAAGCTCCATAGGAGCGAAATGTTTGTAGAAAAACGGAAAAATTCAGTATTTAAAGCCCCATCGGGGCGACCTGATTGTGTTGAAAAATTTAACCGGACAATAATGGAATTAAATTTAAGTCCTAAATTTTTGTTGCTAAATTATTTTGTTTTGTTTTTTTTGAAAAATTTCCCTTTGGTTGTTGATTTAAAAGGAACAGCATCATTAAAAGTGTTTTTGACCGGCGCATTTTTATTCTTTCGCCAACTGTTGTTTTCAGGTAGCAATTTTTGCAACAAATCGGTTCTGCCAACTTTAGTGAGCGTATTTCTGATCCATTGCTGATTTTCCTTTTTGTACCAGAAGAAAAAACGGTGCTGGTCTTCTCTTTCCTCTTTAGTTCTTGGTGTTTTGGTTGGTTTAAGCGTGTAAGGATGATAACCGCTGTAATAAATAACCGTGGCAACGGTCATAGGTGTTGGCGTAAAACCCTGAACCTGTTCCAGTTGAAAACCCAAATCTTTGGTTTCTGCAGCCAAATTTGCCATATCTTCCAATTCGCAGGCAGGATGGCTGGAAATAAAATACGGGATGAGCTGCAGATTTAGTTTTTTGCGAATATTGATGGCGTCAAAACGTTCTTTAAATTTATGGAAATAGGTAAAAGAAGGTTTCCGCATCAATTTCAACACATTGTCTGATGTATGTTCCGGCGCCACTTTCAATCGGCCGGAAACATGGTTGGTCATCACTTCTTCGGTATAAGCGTCCAATTCTTTTGGATCGGCTAATTTGTTGAACTCCGGCACCAATAAATCGTGTCGAATACCGCTTCCTATAAATGATTTTTTTACTTTGGGATGCTTATCAACTGCTTTATAAAGCTCCGTTAAAGGTTTGTGTGAAGTGTCTAAATTATGACAAATCACCGGAGAAATGCAAGAAGGCGAAACACATCTGTCGCAAATTTCCTGCACTTTTCCTTTCATTTTGTACATATTTGCCGACGGCCCGCCAATATCCGACAAATACCCTTTAAAATCGGGCATGTTCGCAACTTTGTCCACTTCTTTTAATATAGACTCCTGACTTCTGCTGGCAATAAATTTTCCCTGATGTGCGGAAATGGTGCAAAAACTGCAACCTCCAAAACAACCGCGATGGATGTTGATGGAGAATTTAATCATTTCAAATGCGGGAATTGGTCCGCGCAAATTGTATTTTGGATGCGGCAAGCGCGTGTAAGGCAAATCGAAAGAAGCATCAATTTCAGCTTCTGTCATGGTTTCATAAGGCGGATTGATGACCAAAGTGCAATTGTTCACACCTTGTAAAATCCGGTTGGCATGTAGCTTATTGGATTCCTGCTCAATCACTTTAAAATTGGCCGCATACGATTTTTTGTCCTTCAAACAAACTTCGTGGGAATTGATGCTGACATCTTCCCAGTTTTTATTTTTCGGAATCTCTTCATTTTTATCAACCAAAAAAGCAGTTTGTTTCACCGTTCTGATACTTGAAAAAGGGACGCCTTTTTTCAGCAAATTCACTATTTCATGCAAAGGTTGCTCGCCCATTCCATAAACCAACAAATCAGCTTTTGAATCGATTAAAATGGTTGGTTTTAAGGTATCGCTCCAATAATCGTAATGGGTAACTCTTCTAAGTGACGCTTCAATTCCGCCAATTAAAACGGGAACTTCAGGAAATTTTTCCTTTAAAATTGTTGAATAAACCGTGGTGGCGTAATCGGGTCTGAAACCTTTATCGCCGTTTGGCGTGTAGGCATCATTGTCGCGTTTTCTTTTGCTGGCAGTGTAGTTGCTCACCATTGGATCCATGCAACCGCCGGTAACTGCAAAAAATAATTTTGGTGTCCCTAATTTGGTAAAATCCTGCAAATTATCATGCACACTTGGTTGCGGAACAATCGCCACCCGTAATCCATAACTTTCTAAAAGTCGGCCAATCACCGCTGCGCCAAACGCGGGATGATCCACATAGGCATCGCCTGTAAATAATATTACATCAAGTTCATCCCAACCTCTGAGTTTCACCTCTTTGTTGGTGGTGGGCAACCAATCTGAAAGTTTATTTATCATATTTTGCAAAAATACGCTAAAAAAAATAATTCAGAATTATTTCTTTTTTAGGGCTTTTTAAGGCAGAAAGCAAGAAAGATTATAACATACCTAGATTTTTAAACGCAATCCCGATAACTATCGGGACGCAAAGAAAATTCGCAAAGAGCGCAAGAAAAATTGTTATTATTCATTATTACTTATTAGTTGAATGCGTTAATGAGATAATAAGGCAGATTCTAAAATCAGCTATTTAGCATTTCTCTGCGTATCTCTTTTTTGCCTTGGTATAACCTGGTGAAATAATTGTTGCACAGAGATTCACAAAGAAAAACACAAAGAATCACTGAGGAATATGGCTAATAATTCGGAAATTCGTAAACCTGCCTGTCCGGCAGGCAGGTCAAAAATCGTAATTCAATTCGCGTTAGGGAGTGCCCTTCGACTCCGCTCAGGGTAAATCCATCCTTTTTTGATTTGCCTTTTTTGGCGAATTAAAAAAGATTACTTCACCACAATTTTATTTTAATAGGAGTTCAGTGAACCATGTTTGCAACGAAAAGCCCGACCTGCCTGCCGGCAGGCCTGACAGCGGCGGGGAACGCCCATGAAATAAAGAGCAGGCCTACCGTAATGGCAGGCAGGCTCAAAATATTATTTGAAAAATTTGAACGGATTCTTTTTAGCAGTTTATTTTGTGATATTCAATTCTTGACCTATACTTATCTCGTTGTTAGCCAGCGAATTGATTTTTTTGAGCTCGTCAACCGTTAAACCATATCTTTTTGAAATGTTGTACAATGTATCGCCTTTGACAACAATATGCTGGGCCAAACTCATATTTTCGACTTTTTGGAACGGTATTCCCAAAACTTCTGCATCATATTTATGCAAATCATATTTTTCAATTAGCCCAATTAATTTTGCGGGATACCGCCTGTCGGTTGCATAACCGGCTTCACTTAAACCTTGCGCCCAGCCAACATAATCGCCATCTTTCAGCGTAAATAAATTGGCATAACGGCTTCTTGTGGTTAAAAACAGGGAGTGATCTCTATAAGAAATTAGCGGATCTTTATACACTCTAAAGCATTCTCCTTTTTCATCATCATCGTGTAAAGTATGGTCTCCTTCCCAGCCTTTGTGGCACTTTATGCCGAAATGATTGTTGGATCTTTTGGTTAAATCACTGTTACCGCTGGAAGATTCTATAATTCCCTGAGCCAAAGTAATGCTGGCCGGGATTTTAAATTCCCGCATTTCTTTCATCGCCACATCTTTATAGGTATTGACGTACTCAATGGTTGATGTTGCAATGGATTGTTTTACTTCAATCGCTTTTTCCGTTGGCTTGCTTTTTTCAACTGAAGCCACCGCTTTCTTTTCGGTTGGTTGAACTTTATGCTTTGTGTGAACAGTCTTCTTTTTAGAGTTGCAGCTCGATAAAAAACCGATGGTTAACAAACAAATTAAAACAACTTTTAACTTCATATTTTACACTATTTGCGCTAAATTTTTCTTTTCTAATAATTGGTTCATTCCTTCAATTCCTTGCAAACCGCCGGTATGAATTGCCAATATTTTGGTTCCTTTTTCAAAAAAACCCTTTTTTATCAAATCCACAATGCCGAACATCATTTTTCCAGTATAAACAGGATCTAAAGGGATTTTTGTTTCCGTTTTAAATTTGTTGATAAATATAATTAATTCTTCTGAAACTTTTGCATAACCACCAAAATGATAGTTGGTATTTAAACTCCAATTTTCCTTTTTTAGTATGTATTTGTTGATTTCATGTTGTAAAAAATCGCCTTTTAAGGCCGGAAAACCGATTGCCTTTTGATGATTCTTCAGTGAATTTATGATTCCTGAGATGGTTCCTCCGGTTCCTACAGCGCAACAAATAACATCGTATTTTGCGTCTTCTTCGGTCATAATTTCTTCGCAGCCTTTTACAGCAAAATTATTTGTGCCACCTTCGGGAACCAAATAAAAGTCGCCAAATTTTTCTATAAGTGAAGCAATAAATTTAGGTGTGGTTTTTTCTCTGTAAACCGATCTGGAAACAAATTCAAATTTCATTTGGTGTTCAGATGCAAATTTTAAGGTTGGATTAATTTGAATGATTTCCTCCAAATTATTGGCCAATTCATCTCCTCTTATAATTCCGATGGTTTTAAAGTTATAGGCAAATCCGGCCGCGGCTGCAGCGGCAATGTGGTTTGAATAGGCGCCACCAAAAGTAAGCAAGGTGCTCTTTTGTTGTTTGGCGGCTTCCGCCAAATTGTATTTTAATTTTCGGTATTTGTTTCCGGAAATAAATGGATGTAATTCATCTTCGCGTTTTATAAAAAGAGAAACACCACTATTTTCAATTTCGGAAAATTGAATTTGTTGTATGCGGCTATTTTTATTTTCTAAGAACAATTCTCTGTTTTTATTTCAATTTCGGCCCATTCATCCATCAATTTTTCTACTTTGCTCTTTTTCGCTTTATAGTTTTCGAAAAAATTGGGTTTGCTTGAAGTTGCCTCATAATCTTTAACCAAGGCTTCATCCATTTCTATAATTTCCTTTTCCAAATTATCAATCTGCGTTTCAATTTTAGACAATTGATTTTTCAATTTTTTCAGTTCTTTGTCTTCATCTCTTGATGAATGCGACACTTCTTTTTTAGAAGTGTCCGTTTTTTTTGCAACAACGGTTCTTTTTTCTGCTTCACGCAAATTTTCTATCTGATGTTGTTCCAAGAAAAAGTCGATATCTCCCAAATATTCTTTAATCACTTTGTCTTTAAACCCGTAAACTGTTGTGGCCAGTCCTTGCAAAAAATCCCTGTCGTGCGACACCAAAATTAAAGTTCCTTCAAATTTTTTGAGCGCCATTTTCAATACATTTTTTGATGCAATATCCAAGTGGTTTGTTGGCTCATCCATAATTAAAACGTTGAACGGAGACAATAACAACTTACACAATGCCAGCCTGTTTCTTTCGCCACCCGACAACATTTTCGCTTTTTTGTCAACCGTGTCACCGCTAAACAAAAACGATCCCAACATATCTCTAACTCGCGCTCTGTTGGTATCCGTTGCGGCATCTTCCATAATTTCCAACACCGTTTTATCGGCGTCGAGATATTCCGACTGATTTTGGGCAAAATAGCCGATTTCAACATTATGGCCCAATTTTAAGTGGCCGCCGTGCGGAATTTCACCCACCATAATTTTTGCCAAAGTCGATTTTCCTTGTCCGTTTTGACCAACAAAAGCGATTTTACTGTTTCTTTCTATCAGTAAATCAACATCTTCCAATACGTGTTTTTTACCGTAACTCTTCGATAAATTTTCAGCTTCAATGACAATTTTTCCTGGTTCTTTAGAAATTTGGAACTTCACATTCATCACCGCATTGTCATCATCATCAACTTCTATGCGTTCCACCTTGTCCAATCTTTTGATTAAGGATTGCGCCATGGTTGCTTTGTTGGCTTTGGCCCTAAATTTATCGATTAAAACTTGTGTTGCTTTAATTTCTTTGTCTTGATTTTTTTGTGCTTGTAGCTGTTTTTCCTTTATTTCACCTCGCAATAACAAAAACTGGGAATATGGTTTTTTGTAATCGTATATTTTTCCCAATGAAATTTCTATGGTTCGGTTGGTGACATTGTCTAAAAACATTTTATCATGCGAAACCAAAACGATGGCGCCTGAATACACTTTCAAGAAATTTTCCAGCCAAATAATAGATTCTATATCCAAATGGTTTGTTGGCTCATCCAGCAATAATATGTCATTGTCTTGCAATAATAACTTCGCAAGCTCAATACGCATTCTCCAGCCTCCGGAAAAAGTATCCGTCAGTTTGTCGAAATCTTCTCTTTGAAAACCTAAACCCTGCAATATTTTTTCAGTGTTACCTTGGTAGTTATAACCACCCAACAATTCATATCGGTGAGAAAACTCATTTAAATTAACCATTAAATCATGATAGTATTCACTTTCATAATCGGTTCTTGTTACCAACTCGTGGTTGATAACTTCCAATTTGCCTTCCAACTGCTTAATTTCAGCAAAAGCCTGATAAGCTTCTTCCAAAATTGTTCTTCCTTCCACAAAATCGATATCCTGACGCAAAAATCCGATACGCACTTCTTTATCAAAAGCCATGGTTCCGCCTGTAGTTTCAATATCTTTTGAAAGCACTTTTAGCAAGGTGGATTTCCCTGCGCCATTTTTGCCGATTAATCCAATTCTGTCACCTTTATTCAATTTAAAAGTTACTCCTGAAAACAAATCGGAACCGGCAAAAGAAACCGATAAATTATGTACGTTAAGCATTAATAGTTTATAATTTAATGTAAATTTGTATGCATTTTAAAAATCGTACAAAAGTACTACAAATAAATTTGGCACTCAATTAAAGTTTTTAATTTAATAATTAGCTAAATATCAAGTAACTAAAATAAAATATGTTCAAAAAAGGAAGCAAGCTTTACAGCATCTTATTCAATAAATGTCCGCGATGCCATCAAGGCGATTTTATGAAAGAAAAAAATATGTTTAAATTGCATAAAGCTTTTCAAATGCATGAACATTGCTCAAAATGCGGCTTAAAATATATGATGGAGCCTTCCTTTTATTATGGCGCTATGTATATAAATTATGCGCTCACAGTTGGAATTTCAGTTGCGACTTTCTTAATATTCACGCTGTTTTTCGACTTTAGTTTGGTGGAAAGTTTTGTTCCTATAGTAATTGCTTTGTTTTTGACAGCACCGGTTACCATTCGATTTTCAAGAATAGGTTGGATCAATCTTTTTGTAAAATTCGATCGAAAGGCAATTAAATCTAAAGAAAACGAGCAATAGAAATTTCTTGATCCAACGCAATTCCATTTTCTAAATGATCATAAAGCTCTTTTACAAGGGTTGGAGCAATCATTACGCCACGAGTTCCCAATCCATTTAACACGGCTAAATTTTGATGCTTTGGATGTTTTCCGGCCAAAGGCCTTCTGTCTTTAACCGTTGGCCGTATCCCTGCAATATGTTCCACAATTTCAAACGGAACATCTATAACTGATTTTAATTTGGTTAAAAGTTCGTTTTTGCCTTCTTCCGTTGGAAGCTGGGTTTTGTCTTTCCAATTAAATGTGGCGCCAACTTTATAATTATTATTTCCTAAAGGAAGCACAAACACCGCGGATTTTATCATAAAATTAATGTTTAAATTGGGTGCGTGTATGGTTATTAACTCGCCTTTTGCTTCTTGCATGGGCAATTCATTAAAAAATGGATTGTTTTTGAGTCCGAAGCCTTCACAAAAAACTATTTTTGAAGCAATTATATCTTTATATTCAACGCCGTTTTCGGTAATTTTTAATTCGGAATATTGAAAACTTTCATTTCTGATTAAATTTCTTTGCGATAAATAATTCCGATAATCTTCAAGCAATGATTTTGTGTCGATTCTTCCGGTATTTAGCAATTTCCCATAACCGAATTCTGCCAAAACGCCTTCGTGTTTTTCATTGATTAATTTGGTGGACATATAATTGGATAATACTTGATTATCGCAGGCCGTAAACCAATTATTTTGTTCTTCAACCGATTTGAATATCCTGTAAATATCAATTGGAAAATCGTATTTTTTATTGAATTGAATTTCTAAATCTTTGTAAAATGGCAAAGCGATTTCCAACTGTTCCGTTGCATTCCAAACGGGCGTAAAGCGCTTTAACACTACCGGATTGTAAACCCCGCCGGCTACCATGGAAGAATTTTGGGAATGATCCTCAAAAACCAAGAATGTTTTTTTATTTTTTCCCAATTCTTTGGTAAAGGCCAATCCCGCCAATCCCAAACCAACAATGATATAATCTACTTGCATGGTGTAAAGTTACTTTATAAAATAAAAAACTCCCACAATTTGCAGGAGTTTATAGATTTTGATATTATTTTTTTTAATAATTCCACATATTAAGTTCTTTACTTCTGATGTCATCTTTAATTTTATCAGACTCCAATACCTGGAACAAGGCATTTCCTTTCACGTATTGATCCACATCTCTATCGCCGTAAATATTTTCTTCCTTATAAATAATAGAACTGAACCTTCTTGCATTTAACAAATGATCAAAAGATATGGGATATGCTGAATTTTTTTGATTGAAAACTTTTGCATTATGAAGCACTTCGCGCGCATCGGGAAAGTAAACCCAAAACAAAGCCAATTGTTCAGAAATGTTGATATCCTCTCTTCCCATTGTTTGAACATCTGGTGCAATCGGTGCCAATGCAATCATACGATATTTTAATTCGCCCTGACGTTTGTCGAAATACCAAAGTCCTTTAATTTTAAAACCTTCAATATCCTGGGAGGTTAAATTAATTTTGTCAATGTACTCATCAATATTTTGGTTTCCGGCATTCATTTCATCAAAACCAGCATCCGTAGTGTCAATTCTAAAAAGCTTGCTGTTAATTTCAGCTTTGGTCATTTTAGCCGTAAAATAAGAATCGTCATAAATCTCGGTAATATCACCGTTTTTGATGCCTTTTAACAATGTGTCAAAAAGTGATCGCCTATCCAAAGACACATTCATAGTGTCAACAGGATAATAAAATGGCATATTAATTCGCTCGTTTAAATCAAGATATTCCCAAACAACTTTAGACCATAGAATATCTCTGTCATCAACATATCCGTAGGCTAATGGCTTGTCATTATCTACGGCTTTTTGCGCTGCTGTTTTTTTTCCAATATCAGAAGGTTTTTTGGCGTTCAATAAATTTGACTGTGCATACATGGTATTAAACAGCACAAATGCCAAAATAAAAATTCCAATATTTTTCTTATTCATCATTTAAAATTTATTTTATTGTATTTCTATACTCACTGCCGAAGCATCTTTTATCTTATAAGAAGTGTTACCTGATAACGACGATTTTATGTCGAATATTGTAATTACGTCACCTCTTTTTGCTTTGGCAATTGCTTTTCTTGCGGCATCGTTCATTTTATTTCCGCTCACAACCACGGCCGATTGCCCGGGTACTTTGATTGTAAATCCTGAAGTATTTAATGACAAGTCAAAATCAAAATCAGGTAATTCTGCGCTAACGGTAGAATTCTCTAAACTTGATGAAGGCATTTTAACATAACCCGATTGTTTTCTGATGGCACCACTAGGTGAAGGAATATCCTTAATCCTAAAATCTTGTGAAGAACTAACTGATTGTCCGTTAGGAAGCTTTCCCGTAACATTTATTTTAACTTCTCTTCCTGCGCCCGGTGTCATAATATATTTACCTGATCCGCTTGCTCTAGATAAGCCTGCTCCAGATGCATTCACCAAATTATCTGGTATTCCGGGAATCGAAATTGTCATTGGATTCGCAACGCCTCTGTAAACAACATTCATTTTATCGGCAGAAATTACCGCACTATTTGGTTTTGGAATTACAGCATATGTACTGCTTATATCTATTTCAACCGGTTTTCCGTTTTCAATAAAAACAAATTTTCCTTTTATTTCGCGTTCTCCAACTCCACCAGCCGGAAAATCTAAAATGGCACCTCCTTCTTGAATATTTGTTATTTTCTGGCCGTTAACAACAACTTCTGATGGCACTAAAGATGCATCATAACGTCCCAACACAATTTTACCTTTAAAATTCTCACCTTGAAAGAAAGCAGATTTTTCTGGAATTAAGATAGTTTTATAATTGGACATAGAAACATCACTTTCTAATTGTCCTCCCAAAAGGGTTCCAAAAATCTCGGATTGTGTTGTTCTGATGTCGGTTTGCATAGAGGTCAAATTGGTGATCGTTGAAATCAGAGGAAAACCTTCATACCTGTTTTTTAACCAAAGCTGTTTGCCGCCTTTCGCATCTTGAGGGGACGTGTCAAACCTCTTTTTTATGGTTGCCGCTAAAGGACTGTTTTCTCCTATAAGCTTAATTATCGCATCTCTATAGCCATTTATTTGGTCTAAAAACCCCTGGCCTTCCGTTGTAAATATGTCGCCTTTAAAAAAGTGCTCATCTACAGTGCTGGTTTGATCCATTGCTTCATAGTTGGTCTGATCTTTTTGATCTTTAAGAAAAAACTGCTTTTTTTCTTCTAAATAATCATTGAATTTCGCAGAAAGTTTGTCAACTTCAATCGCTTTTGCATGAAGTTCGCTGTATTTTTCAGGCTGCTCAGCTGCTTTTGTTGCCAAATTTTCGAGCGTTGCCATATTTTTTACAGAAGCCGTTGTGTTGTTGTCTGTAAGTTTTTCATTCATAAATCCAAATGCAGAAAGTACTTCCTTAGACATTTGCATCGCTATCATAGAGATGAAAACTAAGTACATGACGTTAATCATTTTCTGCCTTGGTGATAATTTACCTGAAGCCATACCAATTAGTTTTTAAGTTAATAATTAATTTATTTCTCAACTAATTAGTTTTTAATTGACATTGCTGATAGCATACCTCCATAAACACCGTTAAGTGATGATAGGTTTGTTGCCAATGATTCCATTTGTTCTTTTAATCTGGTCGCATTTTCAGTAACCTGAAGGTTAATTTCGGCTTGTTTGCTGGTGCTTTCAACTTGCACTTTATACAGGCTATTTAAAGATTCCATTTGAGCGGCGGCCAAAAACATTTGTTCGCTGTATTTATTGGTTGCGGCAATTGAATTTACTGCCGGAGCAATATTTTCTGCTGCTCCTTTAAAATTTTGTATGCTTTCGCTTAAACTTTGCATTAAACCTGAATCCAGTTTTGCGTCTCTAAGCATATCGTCTAATTTTTGTGATAGCAACCCTTGTACTTCTTTTGCTTGGCCTGATTCTTTCTCACGTCTGTCTCCGCCAGCCAATTCCGGATAAATTAAGGTCCAATCTAAATCTTCTTCAACTGAATCAAAAGCAGAGATAAAAAACACAATTGCTTCCACAACCATTCCTATGGTTAGCATTTCACTACCTCCGGTCCAGTGCTGAATTTTAAACAATGCACCTAAAATTACAATAGATGCTCCAATTCCATAAGCGTAATTAAATAATTTTTTTCTGTTTTTTGATTGTGCCATAATAAAAGTTTTTTAGTTTGTTAGTTTTTTTTGGTCGATTTTATTTTCCGTTTATATTGGTGCCAAGAAAATCTTGAACAGTTCTAAAACCAATATAACTCCTGGCTGAGTCAGCATACTCATAATCACGAGTGCTTACCTCTAAAAAGTAGGCTACATCTTTCCATGAGCCTCCACGGATTACTTTTCTTTTATTTTTATCAATTTCCACATTTGGATTCATGGTGGAACCGATATAATAAGATGCTTCACTATAAGCTGTGTTTGTCCATTCAGAAACATTGCCAGCCATATTGTATAATCCAAAATCATTTGGGAAATAAGATTTTGCCTCCATCGTATACAAAGCGCCATCAACAGCATAATTACCTCTGGCAGGTTTAAAGTTTGCTAAAAAACAACCTCTGTCATTTGTGGTATAAGGACCTCCCCAAGGATAAGTGGCATTTTCAAGACCACCGCGGGCAGCATATTCCCATTCAGCTTCAGTGGCCAATCTAAATTGTGGAATTTGGGTTGGGTTTTTCCTTGAGCTTAAATAATCATTTTTCTTTTTTGTTCTCCACTGACAAAAAGCTTTTGCCTGCATCCAAGATACACCAACTACTGGATAATCATTATAAGCTTGGTGGTAAAAATAATCCTGATGCATTGGATCATTGTAAGAGTAATTATAGTCTTTTATCCATACTGTGGTGTCGGGATAGACTGATACGACTTCTGTTTTTATAAAATCTCTTCTATTGCCTTGTTTTCTTGCAGCATCTTCTTGATCAAGCCAAGAAAATTTAAATTTTAATTTTGCTGGATTTACCATTCTTCTGCCTTCAAAACTGTCTTCAATTGGCATCAAAATTGAATCAATCATTACTTCAGCGTATTCTTCACTAGGGAATTCATTGACATTCCAAACAATTTTCTCTTTCCAGTTCAACATTTTTCCTTGCGTGGGTGAATTGATGTCACCAAGGCTGCCATAAGTTTTCATCATATATTTTTGATATGGCGACATTTTAGAAGAGTCAATATCCATAAACTGATAATCTTCTAAAACAATATTTCCTTCTGAAGACATTAATTCAGAAAATAACGCCAATTCGGTTCTTACGACGGAATCCCGAACCCAAAACACAAATTCTTTATACTCGCTATTGGTGATTTCGGTTTCATCCATATAATAAGGACGAACTGTTACTGTTCTTGTTGGTGAATTTAAAGCGCCAGCAACATCTTCGCTTTGTTTCCCCATAGTAAATGATCCCCCTGGTATTAAAGTCATACCAACTGGTTTTTGGGAATGCCATTTGCCGCTTGATCTCACGCCAACTAATTCTCCTTGATCGCTAGATCCACAACTATATATAACTAAGACCAGTAAAATATACAACGATATTTTCTTCATATTTTTTTTCTTAATCCTTTAAGGCAAACGTATTACTAATTATCTTAAAAAACAATATTTAATTTATCTGTTTAAAACAAATAAAATTGTGTTTTAGTATACGCTGCCGCTTTTTTTTTATACCAACTTTTTTAGCGTTTTTAGCCACCTATCAGGGATTTCTTGATTGGTTGCACTAATATAATCTTGATAAGCACAAGGTATTAACGCATGTCTCTTAAATTTATTACTTTCATTTAAATTAATTTCCATCCACCATCGACCTGACTTGTTGCTTTTATAGAAATTCAGCACTTCATTTTCAATGGGCACTATATATTTTTGATAATTGTCTTTTAATCCGAAAGGATAATCGTTTGCCCTATAATTAACACCTTCAATAAAATACCAAATCATTTGTGAAATTAGCTGTGCAGTTTGATTTTTAACATCTAATGTTGCATTGTATTCATAAATGCCAAAAGAAGTCACTTTATCGCTTATGCCCGCATATCTTGAAATTGCACAAATTTCTGCACCTGTAAAACCATTGGGCGTTGCATTGTTGTTTGCCGGGGCATCTGCATTTTTAATTGCAGATAAATCTATGCTCACAATATCGGCATCGCGCAAAACGGGTTCAACCAATTGAATTGCATGTGAAACTTCCCCCAACCTGTAAGCTTCAAAGAACAAACCGTCCAACAAATCGATTTCGTTTTGGGAATTAAAATAAGTTTGATAACCAATATTGCTGAAATTGAATAAATTATTTGGATGGTTCATCACAATCTTGCTTAAATAAGATTGAGAAGTTAAATCGTCCTCTATAGTGCCTAAATCAAACTTATTGTCCACCGAAACAATATTTACGGTTTGCTCCAACTTGTCGTAAGCCCTGTAATTTGAATAGGTTAAATCTTGTCCGCCGCCAATAATAATGGGAATGATTTTATTTTTTATAAGATAAGTCAATAATTCCCCCAGCGCAAAATAAGTGTCTTCTATGGTATTTCCCTGCGGAATATTCCCAATGTCGGCAACGCTTATTGGCCAATTTCCGGGAAAAAGTTTGTACAATTCCTTTCTGATTTCATTTAAATTGGAACCAGTTTCGTGATTTCCAATAGCCGAACGTCCTTCTTCAACACCAACAATGGCTATTTTCATATTTGCCAGATTGGGGAATCCATTTTGTGCGGAATAAATTTCGATACAGCGGCCAAATGATTGATCGGATTGCAATTTTACCTGCTCCAATAACGCATCATCAATAGGTTTAAGATAATCGAAATTCATTTTTCAGGGGTTGTAAGATTTCTTTTTCACTGCAATATAATAAAAAATTTATTTTTTCGCCGTTTTTCCTTTTGTTGTTTTCTTTTTGGGTGCGTTTTTCTCAATGATTTCTTTAACATCTGCCAATGTTAATTTACTTGGATCCACTGTTTTCGACAATTCTATCTTCGTTTTTCCCTTTAAAATATTTGATCTTCCCCAACGTGCTTTTTCAACAGAAATTCCTTCTTCAGGCCAATGATGAATGACTTTCTCAATATCTTTTCGTTTCTTTTCTTGAATCAATTCAACCACATCTTTTTTGGTTAAATTATCAAAATCGTATTTTTTATTTACGTTGATATAAATTCCATCCCATTTTAAAAACGGTCCAAATCGACCTACACCTTTTTGCACCGGCATATTTTCATATTCACAAATTGGCGCATCGGCTTTTTGTTTTTCCTGAATTAATTCAATGGCGCGGTTAATGTCGACAGACATCGGATTTTCATCTTTTGGAATAGATACATACATACTGTCATACAAAACATAAGGTCCAAAACGACCAACCGCAACCACCACTTCTTTTCCTTCATAACCGCCAATTGTTCTTGGAAGTTTGAACAAATCCATTGCTTCTTCAAAAGTGATGGAATTCAATGTTTGGTCACCCTGCAAACTTGCAAACTTTGGTTTTTCTTCATCTGTTGCTTCACCAATTTGAACCATCACGCCAAATCTTCCCAAACGCGCATACACGTTTTTGCCGCTTTCCGGATCAACGCCCAATAAACGTTCCCCTTTTGCCCTGTCAGCATTTTCGGCAACATCTTCAACCATTGGATGAAATGATTTGTAAAAATCTTTGATCATTTTAATCCAATCTTCCTTTCCTTCTGCAATATCATCAAATTCCGATTCTACTTTTGCCGTAAAACCAAAATCTAAAATATAGGTGAAATTCTCCACCAAAAAGTCGTTTACAATATTTCCGATATCTGTAGGCACTAATTTACCTTTGTCTGATCCTACTTTTTCGGTCAGCGTTTTGGTAATTACTTCGCCGCCTTTTAATTTCAGTTCGGTATAACTTCTGTCTTCGCCTTCAATGGTTCCTTTTTCAACATATTCTCTTTTTTGGATGGTTGAAATTGTTGGCGCGTAGGTGGACGGACGCCCAATGCCTAATTCTTCCAATCTTTTTACAAGCGCGGCTTCTGAATATCGGTAAGGCGCTCTGGTATAACGTTCGGTTGCCGTGATGTATTTATTGACTAAAATTTCACCTTTCGATAATTTTGGCAACATTCCTTCTTGTTCTTCATCTTCATTGTCAGTGCCTTCCAAATATACTTTTAAAAACCCTTCAAATTTTATTACTTCACCATTTGCGGTAAAAACTTCCTTATTATTTGTATTTGTAATTCTTACGTTCGTGCGTTCCAATTGCGCATCACTCATTTGTGAAGCAATGGTTCTTTTCCAAATTAAATCGTACAACCTGTCCTGGTCATAATCAATTGAAACCGACTGAAGGCTCATACTTGTTGGCCTGATGGCCTCGTGAGCTTCTTGCGCGCCTTTATCTTTGGTAAGAAAACTTCTTGGTTTGCTGTATTCCTTTCCAAAAGAGGAAATAATTTCATCTTGTGCCTCAATTTTTGCGTCTTCCGATAAATTAAGACTGTCCGTTCTCATATAAGTGATCAATCCGGCTTCATACAAACGCTGTGCAATCATCATTGTTTTGGCTACCGGAAAATACAATTTTCTGGATGCTTCTTGTTGCAATGTTGATGTTGTGAATGGCGCTGCAGGAGATTTTGTTGCCGGCTTTGTTTGTAAATCGTCCACTTTAAATTTGGCTTTTATACAAGAATTTAAGAATGAAGCGGCTTCTTCTTTGGTATCAAAATTCTTCGGCAACGATGCCTTAAATTTTTTATCTTCCTCTGTAATAAACTGGGCCATAACTTTATAAGAAGCCTGCGGATCGAAACTTTTTATTTCGCGTTCCCTGTCAACTATTAACCTAACAGCGACAGATTGAACTCTCCCTGCCGATAAGCCTCCTTTAATTTTTCGCCAAAGCACAGGCGATAATTCATAACCAACCAATCGGTCCAAAACACGTCGTGCTTGTTGGGCATTTACCAAATTGTAATCAATGCTTCTTGGATTTTCAACTGCTTTTAATATGGCTTTTTTGGTAATTTCATGAAATACAATACGTTTTGTATTGGCTTCCTTTAATTTTAATTGTTCGTATAAATGCCAGGCAATGGCTTCACCTTCTCTATCCTCATCCGATGCCAGCCAAACCATATCGGCATTTTTAGCCAAATCTTTCAATCTTTTTACCAAGGCTTTTTTATCGGCAGGAACAACATATTTCGGACTAAAATTTCCTTCTACATCAATTCCTATTTCTTTGGAAGGCAAATCGGCTATATGTCCAAAACTGGATTCAACCTGAAAATCTTTTCCTAAAAATTTTTCAATGGTTTTTGCTTTTGCAGGTGACTCTACGATTACTAAATTTTTCGCCATATTTTTTTATTATAATTTTAAAACCTTCCTAAATTCATTTTCCGCTACAATAAAAACTCCTTATTCAATTCGGGTTTTGGATTGCAAAAGTATACAGAATTTTTTTAATCTGAATAATAACCGTCAAAAACTATATTTTTTAGGCTTTAATCCTTTGTTAAAATTCTGCCAATCTGTCATCTTTTTAAAAAATTGGTTATATCTTTGCCTTCCAATAAAAACTTATGGGGAACGAAAAAATTATCGTAGAAAAAAATCAGGGACAACCACTGTTAACTGAACAAATTGAAGGAAATTCCAAAAAATTATATATAGAAAGTTATGGTTGTTCAATGAACTTAAACGACAGTGAAATTGTTGCTTCCATACTTTCAAAACAAGGCTATAACACCACGCATTTATTGGAAGAAGCCGACTTGGTTTTGGTAAATACGTGTTCAATTCGAGAAAAAGCAGAGCAAACTGTTCGCAAACGCTTGGAAAAATACAATGCCGTAAAAAAGATAAATCCCGCTATGAAAGTGGGCGTTTTGGGCTGTATGGCTGAGCGGTTGAAAGCCAAATTTTTAGAAGAAGAAAAAATTGTCGATTTGGTTGTTGGGCCAGATGCTTACAGAGATTTACCAAATTTATTGGAAGAAATAAATGCCGGCCGTGATGCCGTAAATGTCATTTTATCAAAAGAAGAAACCTATGGCGATGTTTCGCCGGTTCGCTTAAACAGCAACGGCGTATCTGCTTTTGTTTCCATCACAAGAGGCTGCGACAATATGTGCACTTTTTGTGTGGTGCCATTTACGCGCGGACGTGAAAGAAGTCGTGAACCTAACAGTATTATTGAAGAAATAAGGGAATTAAGCGATAAAAACTATAAAGAAATTACGCTTTTAGGCCAAAATGTGGACAGCTATTTATGGTATGGCGGCGGATTGAAAAAAGATTTCAAAAATGCTTCGGAAATTGCACAAGCAACCGCGGTTGATTTTTCACAATTGTTGGATATGGTGGCAACTTCATTTCCAAAAATGAGAATTCGTTTTTCAACATCCAATCCGCAAGATATGAATTTGGACGTTATTTATACGATGGCGAAACACGAAAATATATGCAATTATGTTCATTTGCCTGTACAATCGGGCAGCACTTCGGTGTTAAAAAGGATGAATCGCCAGCATACGCGTGAAGAATATATTGAATTGATTGATAACATTCGAAAAATAATTCCTGATTGTGGCATTTCACAAGATATGATGACCGGTTTTTGCGGCGAAACGGAAGAAGAACACCAAGAAACCCTGAGTTTATTGGAATATGTAAAATACGATTTCGGATTTATGTTTGCATATTCTGAACGTCCGGGAACCTTGGCAGAGAAAAAAATGGATGATGATGTTCCTTTTGAGGTTAAAAAAAGACGACTTGCAGAAATTATATTGCTGCAACAAAAACACAGTTTGTACCATACCCAAAAATTTGTTGGACAAACAGTTGAGGTATTGATTGAAGGCGCTTCAAAAAAATCGGATTCCCATTGGAAAGGAAGAAATTCGCAAAATGCGGTGATCGTTTTCCCAAAAGGAGATGAAAAATTGGGCGATCTTGTAAATATTTTTATAGAAGATTGCACTTCTGCCACATTAATAGGAAAAAGAGTTTAATATATGGAATCATTGCAAGCCATCAAACAACGTTTTGAAATTATTGGAAATGACCATCACCTAAACCGAGCGATTGAAAAAGCAATTCGGGTTGCGCCAACTGATATTTCTGTTTTGGTTACCGGAGAAAGCGGTGTTGGTAAAGAAAGTGTTCCAAAAATAATTCATCATTTATCGCACAGAAAACACGCCAAATATATTGCCGTAAACTGTGGCGCAATTCCGGAAGGAACAATAGACAGTGAATTGTTTGGCCACGAAAAAGGCTCATTTACAGGTGCTATAGCTTCGCGCAACGGCTATTTTGAAGTTGCCGACGGCGGCACTATTTTTTTAGATGAAGTGGGCGAATTGCCTTTAACCACGCAGGTTAGGTTATTGCGTGTATTGGAAAATGGGGAGTTTATTAAAGTGGGTTCATCACAAACGCAAAAAACCAATGTGCGTATTGTTGCCGCAACCAATTTAAATATGCAGGAAGCCATCAATAAAGGAAAGTTTCGGGAAGATTTATATTATCGTTTAAGCACTATTGAAATAAATTTGCCGCCGTTACGTGAACGTGTTGGAGACATTCATTTATTGTTTAGAAAATTCGCTTCGGATTTTGCCCAAAAATATAAAATGCCGTCTGTTAAACTTTCCGACAATGCCGTAAAAGTTTTGGAAAATTATGGTTACCCGGGAAATATTAGACAGTTGCGAAATATTGCTGAAGAAATTTCGGTTGTTGAAGAAAACAGATTGATTTCCTCTGATCGATTGTTACAATATTTACCTTCAAAAGGCACCAATTTACCTTCGGTAATAGAAAATAAAAAATCGACCAGCGAGTTTTCATCAGAACGGGAAATTATGTACAAGATTTTGTTTGATATGCGAAACGACATTAACGATCTGAAAAAATTAACGCTCGATTTAATGCAAACCGGAAATATTGAAAAAGTTAAAGAGGAAAGCAAAAAATTAATTCAGAAAATATACAAAGAAGACGTTTCAGATACTGAAACCGAAAATCAGGTGGAAGTTGTAAGAATTAATGACAACTATAAAGAATCTGACGATTATGATTTTGAAGAAACCATTGATGCCGATGAAAGCCTGTCTATTCAGGATAAAGAAATTGAGTTGATCAAAAAATCGTTAGATCGCAACAAGGGAAAACGAAAACTGGCCGCAAAAGAATTGGGGATTTCTGAAAGAACCTTGTATCGTAAAATAAAACATTACCACCTTTAATTTAAATAAGTAACTTTGGGACTTAATTATGGTTTCCCAAAACAACATCAAAACAGAAAAATGAAAAAAATTAGTCACCTTATATTATTGCTGCTTATTTTCAACTCACAAAGTTGCGGAATTTATTCATTTTCGGGAACCAACATAAAATCTGACGTAAAAACAATTCAAATAGATTACTTCCCAAACAATGCCATTTTGGTTGAACCTACTTTAAGTCAGGCGTTTACAATAAAACTACAAGATTTATTTTTGCAGCAAACCAATTTAAGCTTGGTAAAATCGGGAGGAGATTTACAGTTTGAAGGCGAAATTACAGGATACAAAATTAACCCAATGACCGCAACGGCAGAGCAAACAGCTGCACAAAACCGACTCACCATTACGGTAAATGTCCGCTTTTACAACAACAAACTTGAAGAAGACAATTTTGAACGTTCCTTTTCACACTATTATGATTATGATGGAAATGCGCAATTAACCGGCGGTATTTTAGATGATGCTTTTAATGAAATCCTTGAGCGAATCACGCAAGATATTTTTAATGCTTCTGTGGCAAAATGGTAAATTATGAACAGCGCTGAATTCACCAATTTATTGCAATATCCCGAAAATATTGATGCCCTAAAAACGCAACAATTGAATGAGGTTATTGCTGAATTCCCCTATTTTCAGTCGGCCAGGGCTATTCAGTTAAAAGGACTCAATAAAACAAACAGCTTCAAATACAACCAAACATTAAAACAAACAGCCGCTTATACCATAGACAGAAAAGTGCTTTTTGATTTTATTACTTCACCTATATTCGTAAGCAGTCATAAAAAAGAAATTGAATCTATAGAAGAAATTGAAGTTGTTGATGCTGAAGACGTTAAGGCCCTTCATAAAAAAATTGCCGATGCCATTTTCAATAAAAGTGGAGAAACAGAATCCAAAGTGATTCAAAATATAGAAATTGAAAAAGCAGCAGCAAAATCAATTGATGTACTGGAAATAGGCAAGCCTATTCAGTTTATAAGCTCCGAACCGCATTCATTTAATGAATGGATGCAATTAATATCCCAAAAGCCTATAGTACGAGAGGAAAATCAAGATCGAAAATTTGAAAAGATTGAAGATAAATTTGACTTAATAAACAAGTTTATTGAGTTAAATCCTAAAATAAAACCGGTTGACAAAAACACTATAAATATCGACGTTACAAATGAAAGCACAACAGAAAATGAAAGTTTGATGACAGAGACTTTGGCCAAGGTTTATCTTGAACAAAAAAAATATGAAAATGCCATCAAAGCTTATCGCATTTTAATTTTGAAATATCCAGAAAAAAGTGGTTTCTTTGCAGACCGAATTAAAGCAATAAAAAAATTACAAAAAAATAAGTCATGACGTATACATTATTTTTGGTTCTGATTATGATCGTAGCACTTTTGCTCATATTAATCATTATGGTTCAAAATCCAAAAGGCGGAGGATTATCATCTTCTTTTGGCGGCGGCGGAACACAAGCTTTAGGGGGCGTTCAAAATACAACCAACTTTTTAGACAAAAGTACTTGGGCACTTTCAATCGTTTTGTTAGCCTTAATTTTATTGTCAAACTTTGCTGCACCTAAAGCAAATGTTGTTGAGACAAGCTCAGAAATTGAAAACACTATTCAAAATCGTGAAGTTCAGGACGCGCCAGCACAACCGGCAACTTCAACACCTGTTACACAAGATACTGTTCAATAATATTTATTGAAAAAATATATTCTTAAAAATGCCAATGTAAATGACACGTTGGCATTTTTTTATTCAATATTATCCCGTTAAAAACACATTTGTCAGTTTTATTGAATTGGCACAATTTTGGAACATTTATCCAAATAATTAATAATTTTTAAAATCAATTAAAAATGAGTAAAATTAATATTAAACCATTAGCAGATAGAGTTTTAGTAGAACATCTTCCAGCTGAAAAAACCACGGCTTCCGGACTTATTATTCCTGATTCAGCAAAAGAAAAACAACAAAAAGGTACCGTAATAGCCATTGGAAACGGATTAAAAGATGAGCCAATGACCGTGAAAGTTGGAGATATCGTGTTATTTGGAAAATATGCAGGCACCGAGCTTGCTGTAGATGGTACCGAATACCTTATTATGAGAGAAAGCGATATTTTAGCAATTGTTTAAATTATAATTAATAAAATTAAAAGTTTTAATGTTGAAAGTTATTAATATGACTTTAAACTTATAAAACAAAACTTAAAAAAATACTAAAATGGCAAAACAAATAATTTTTGATATTGAAGCTCGCGACGGATTAAAACGCGGTGTTGATGCATTGGCAAATGCAGTAAAAGTGACTTTAGGTCCAAAAGGAAGAAATGTAGTTATAGGAAAATCGTTTGGCGGACCTGTAATTACAAAAGATGGCGTTACTGTAGCAAAAGAAATTGAGTTGGCAGATCCATTAGAAAATATGGGTGCGCAAATGGTGAAAGAAGTTGCTTCAAGAACCAGTGATTTGGCCGGTGACGGAACAACAACCGCAACTGTTTTGGCTCAAGCGATTGTAAAAGAAGGGTTAAAAAATGTGGCCGCAGGCGCAAATCCTTTAGATTTAAAACGCGGCATTGACAAAGCAGTAAAAGCCATTGTTGAAGACTTGAAAAAACAATCGCAAGAAGTTGGCAACAACTCCGATAAAATTAAACAAGTTGCCTCAATTTCTGCAAATAATGATGATGTGATTGGGGAATTAATTGCCCAAGCCTTTAAAAAAGTAGGTAAAGAAGGCGTTATTACTGTTGAAGAAGCAAAAGGAACTTCAACCTATGTGGATATTGTTGAAGGGATGCAATTTGACAGAGGATATTTATCTCCTTATTTTGTGACAAACCCAGAAAAAATGTTGGTTGATTTAGAAAATCCTTACATTCTTTTATTTGAAAAGAAAATAACAAACCTAAAAGATTTATTGCCAATATTAGAACCGGTTGCCCAAAGCGGTAAACCCTTGTTAATTATTGCTGAAGATGTGGAAGGTGAAGCTTTGGCAACTTTGGTAATGAACAAATTACGTGGAGCCTTAAAAATTGCTGCCGTAAAAGCACCAGGTTTTGGTGACAGAAGAAAAGCAATGTTGGAAGATATTGCCATTTTAACCGGCGGTACCGTAATTTCTGAAGAAAGAGGATTGACTTTAGAAAACACCACTATTGATTTGTTGGGAACTGCAGAAAGAATTACCATTGACAAAGACAATACCACTATTGTAAATGGCGCTGGCAATGCAACTGACATTAAAGACAGAGTCGCACAAATTAAAGCACAAATTGAAACCACAACATCCGATTACGATAAAGAAAAACTGCAAGAACGTTTGGCTAAATTGGCCGGTGGCGTTGCCGTATTGTATGTTGGCGCTGCCAGTGAAGTTGAAATGAAAGAAAAGAAAGACCGCGTTGATGATGCGTTACACGCAACACGTGCCGCTGTTGAAGAAGGTATTGTTGCCGGTGGTGGCGTTGCTTTGGTTAGAACTAAAGAAGTGCTAAAATCATTGACAACCGAAAATTTAGATGAATTAACAGGAATCAGAATTTTAGACAGGGCTATTGAAGAACCATTGCGTCAAATTGTTGAAAATGCAGGTGGTGAAGGTTCCGTAGTTGTGGCAAAAGTTATTGAAGGAAAAGGCGACTTTGGCTACAATGCCAAAACCGATGAATATACCAAAATGTTTAAAGCAGGTATTATTGATCCGACTAAAGTGACAAGAATTGCATTGGAAAATGCAGCTTCTGTTGCCGGAATGATCTTAACTACAGCGTGTACATTGGTTGATATAAAAGAAGAATCAGCTGGTGGAATGCCTCCAATGGGTGGCGGCATGGGCGGAATGATGTAATAGTATTTCAACACACATAAAATAAGCCGCTTAATAAAAATTAAGCGGCTTATTTATGCGGTCAAGTTAGTGGAATTTTATGCTTTACACGCACATTTTCCCGGTTCACATTTAGATGTTGTTTTTACGGTTAAAGCCATTTCGGTTTTGCAGGTGCATTTTCCTGCTTCACATTTACAATCGCCAGAAGCAATACATTTGCATCCTTCAACGTGTTCCATGGAAGTTGCCAATGGTTTTAAATCCATTTTACAAACCGGACAAGTTCCAGCTACTTCATAAGTTTTGCCTTTTTCGCAATCCATCGGACATTGATAAACACTTGAAGACATTTCTCCTTCTTCATGGTCATGGCCTTCGTGACTTTCTATTTTCACATCTTCCTTTACCTCTTCTTTTTTGGTATCCTTACAAGCCGTGAATAATACAGTTAAGGAAAAAATTGCTGCAAATAATAATATTGATTTTTTCATTTTTTTAGTTTTTAGTTCAAAAGTTTCTATAATTATTATGATTAAAAATCCGATAAATTTTACGGTCGTCTAAAGTAGTAAAAAATTCATTGCTTATTTTGAATTTGTAATATAATATTTTTTTGAGTTTTTATATCAACAATTCAGCAACAAAAAAAATGCTTCCCGAAAATTGGAAAGCATTTTTTAATATTAAGTTCAAAAAGGATTTAATTAATCTCTTCTTTCTCTAGGTTTTCTGTCTCTGTCGCCACCGCGATTGTCTCTGTCACCACCTCTATTGTCTCTGCTGTCTCTGCTGCTGTCGCGCGGAGGTCTTTCTACAAAGCCTTCCGGTTTAGGCAAAATGGCTTTTCTTGAAACTTTGTCTTTACGGGTTTTAGGATCTTTTCCAAAATATTTAACCTCAAAAACATCACCCATATTGATAACATCGGTAACATTGTCTGTGCGTTCCCAAGCCAATTCAGAAATATGCAATAACACTTCATTTCCTGGAGCATCAAGATATTCAACAACTGCACCAAAATCAAGCATTTTGATTACTTTTACTTTGTAAACACCACCAACTTGCGGTTTAAACATTAAAGAATCAATTTTTGTTAAAACAGCTTCAATTCCGGCAGGTTTTGTGCCTAAAATTTCAACAATGCCTTCTCCTGTTAAAGGATCTTCATTGATAACAATGGTACAACCTGTTGCTTTCTGCAATTCTTGGATTACTTTTCCGCCTGGTCCAATTAAAGCACCAATAAAATCGTTAGGGATTCTTCTGGTAATCATTTTTGGAGCATGAGGTTTCACCTCAGGTTTAGGAGCGGCAATGGCTTCTTTTAGTATTCCTAAAATATGTAAACGACCATCACGAGCTTGTTTTAAAGCTTTTACCAAAATCTCATAAGCAAGTCCTTTTACCTTGATATCCATCTGACAAGCGGTAATACCATCAACAGTTCCCGTAACTTTAAAGTCCATATCACCCAAATGATCTTCATCACCTAAGATATCAGAAAGAACAGCATAACGATCGCCATCAGAAATCAATCCCATAGCAATACCTGAAACTGGTTTTTTCATTTGAATCCCGGCATCCATCAAAGCCATAGTACCGGCACAAACTGTTGCCATAGAAGAAGAACCGTTAGATTCCAATACTTCCGACACAATTCTAATGGTATAAGGACATTCATCAGGAATCATTCCTTTTAAAGCACGTTGCGCCAAGTTTCCATGTCCAATTTCTCTACGAGAAGTTCCTCTTAATGGGTAGGCATCTCCGGTACAAAATGGAGGAAAGTTATAATGTAAATAGAATTTTTCTTCACCTTGATGGGTTGGCATATCTATCATATTAGACTCTCTTGAAGTTCCCAAAGTTACGGTTGCAAGCGCTTGCGTTTCTCCACGAGTGAAGATGGCCGAGCCGTGAACAGAAGGTAAATAGTCAATTTCGCACCAAATTGGACGAATATCAGTAGTTTTTCTTCCGTCTAAACGAATTCCTTCAGAAAGCGTTAACTCTCTTACAGCTTCTTTTTCAACTTTAGAATAATATGTTTTAATCAATGTTACGTTTTCAGCCAATTCTTCTTCAGAAAACAAAGCCAAAACTTCATCCCTTACTGCTGAAAAAGCTTCTTCGCGTTCTCTTTTTCCGTGTCCGCCTTTTGCAATGGCATATATTTTATCATAAGAAGCTTCACGCACCTTTAAAGCAATGTCCGCATCGCTTTTTGCAGGAGCATATTCTCTTACAGGTTTTTTGCCAAAAGCTTCAGCCAAACGCAACTGAGCCGCGCACTGAATTTTAATGGCATCGTGTGCAAATTTAATGGCATCGGCCATTTCTTCTTCTGAAATTTCTTTCATTTCACCTTCCACCATCATCACAGAATCTGCAGAAGCACCAATAACCATATCGATGTCAGATTCTAACAATTGACTGCGGCTTGGGTTTAAAACAAACTGACCGTTTATTCTTCCAACACGTGCTTCAGAAATAGGGCATTCAAAAGGAACATCCGACAATTGAATGGCGCAAGATGCCGCCAAACCTGCCAATGCATCAGGCATAACATCTTCATCGTGAGACATTAACTGAATCATCACCTGAGTTTCAGTTTTGTAATCTGATGGGAATAACGGACGTAAAACACGGTCCACAATTCTCATTGTTAAAACTTCACCATCACTTGGCCTTGCTTCTCTTTTGAAAAATCCGCCAGGATAGCGACCTGCAGCAGCAAATTTTTCTCTGTAATCAACAGTTAAAGGAAAGAAATCCATAGTGCTTTCTTTGTAAGATGAAACCACCGTACAAAGTAACATAGCATTTCCCATTTGAACAACAACAGACCCGTGAGCTTGTTTTGCTAATTTCCCGGTTTCTAATGAGATGGTTCTTCCATCTCCTAAATCAATAATTTCTCTAAATACCTTAGGTACCATAAATAATTTTTTATTTAATTAAACATTTGGTTTGTGCTGTTGTGTTGTGTGTTGCCCAATGAAAAGTTTAATTTGTTGCTTTTTTATTTTCAAATACATTAAAAAAAAGAGGCAAAATAAGCCTCTTTTTTTTGAATTATTTTCTTATGCCTAATTCTTTAATTACTTCACGATATCTTACAATATCAGTTTTAATTAAATAATCAAGCAAATTTCTTCTTTTACCTACCAATCCCACCAATGAACGCTCGGTATTAAAATCTTTACGATTTCTTTTTAAGTGTTCTGTTAAGTGATTAATTCTGAAAGTAAATAAGGCAATTTGCCCTTCAGATGAGCCAGTATTAGTGGCTGATTCACCATGTTTGGCGAAAATTTCTTCTTTTTTCTCTTTTGTTAAGTACATGCTAACATTAATTTTATTAATAATTTTTATGTATTGCTAAACCCTATGTTCAACAGTCGGCAAATATACCAATATTATTTTGATTTACAATTAATTGTATGCGGTAACTTATTTTTTAAAGTGCCCTAAACTTTTATGTTTTTTCGGGGTCTAAACAATTATAAAGTTAATTTTTTGTTAAACCAATTAAAATAATAAACTTATGAGAATTTTAAATTTAAAACTGTTAGTGCTTTTTATTGTTGGCAATTTCATTTTTACAAGTTGCAGCAACAGTGACACCGTTGATTTATCCGAATCAATATCAGCTGATGAAACAATTGCTTTGGTTGAAGTGGATGATATTTCAGATGAGGTAAACAACGTAATTGATGATTATTTTGCCGCAGACGAGCAATTGCTTTCAAAATCAGAAGAAGAAAATAAAACAGATGTCCTGCTAACTTGCGTAACTAAAACTATTGTGGTTACGGGCACTCTAAAAGTAGTGACCCTAGATTTTGGTGATGGTTGTGAGCTGCCAAGCGGAAATGTATTAAGCGGAAAAATTATTATGAGTTATTCCATTGATCCAAATTTACTGACCTTAACAATTACCTATATGTATGAAAACTTTTATTTCAATGACATACGTGTAGAAGGTGAAAATATTATAGTAAGAATTAGGGAAAATGAAAATGGAAATCCACAATCAACACTCACTTATAACACTACTTTGATTTGGTCGGATGGGGTGTATGCTTCAAAAAAAGGGACTATAGTCAGGGAATGGGCCGAAGGTTATGACACAAGAATTTTTGGTGATAACGTATTTTTAATTACCGGCAATTGGACTGTTACTTTTAGTGATGGCACAATATTTTTCTCTAACATAATTGAACCTTTAAGACGTGAAATGGCTTGTAGATATATTGTGAGCGGTGTTGTTGAATTACAAAAACTGGATATTAAAGGCATGTTAGATTTTGGTGATGGCACTTGTGATGATAAAGCAATTTTAACCAATGAGGCCGGAGAAGCATCTGAAATAACCTTAACTGGAAGAATGTATTGAATATTTTAAAAAATTATATAAAAAAGGGAGATTGACAGCGAGGCCACTGAAAAAGTCAATTTAAGACTTAAATATTAATAAAAAAGGAGTAGAAACGCAAGTTTATCTACTCTTTTTTTTGTATCTTGTAGTGCCTTAAATACCTAATATATATGCTGTTACAACAAAAAAAAAGTCAATTTAGTGAGTATGGTTCACTGTATAATTTGATTGTTCCAAAGGAGAATCTTCTCAGAAAGATTAATGACCTGATTGATTTTTCCTTTGTTTACGATGAATTAATAAATAAATATTGTCACAATA
>JAUYUA010000030.1 GCA_030694935.1 Lutibacter sp.
AACGGGTCGTAGAGGAACTCGAGCACCTGATAAGAAAGGAGATGCTCCAAAAACGAAAACCAAACAGAAAATATGACAGGAAAACCAAACAAGGAAGGTATAGAAAATATAAATAAATATGTAAAGTTAGCGCCATTACTCTTGAGAGGGGTTAGGGGTGTGTTTTTGAATGATAAGTTTAGTTTGATAATTCGAATTTGCGTTAGCGATTGAAGTGGAAATCCCGGCGTTGCGAGCGTGATTAGAAATATGTTCAAAAGATTGCCACGCTCCGCTCGCAATGACGGATTGCAGCGAAAAGCGCGGCCCGCCAGTTTGCGGGAAACGCACAAAAAATATTAAATATTAAAAGTTAAATCATAGGATACCGAAGTTAAAAAACTTGAAACCTGAAACTTGAAACCATCAGAAAACAACAACAAAAATGAAAGTAACAGATCACATAAAACAAGCCAAGGGGAAAACATTGTTTTCGTTTGAAATTGTGCCGCCGCAAAAGGGGCAAAATATTCAGGAATTGTACGACAATATCAATCCGCTGATGGAATTTAAGCCGCCTTTTATTGATGTGACCACATCGAGGGAAGAACATCTTTATATTTCAAAGGAAAAAGGGCTTCTGGAACAAAAAATTACGAGGATGAGGCCTGGAACGGTGGGGATTTGCGCATCGTTAAAATACAAATACAATGTGGATGCGATTCCGCACGTGTTGTGTGGCGGATTTACGAAGGAAGAGACGGAATATTTGTTGGTGGATTGTCATTATTTGGGCTTGGACAATGTGATGGCTTTGCGTGGTGACGCGATGAAGCACGAAAAATATTTTGCGCAAACTAATGGCGGACATCAATATGCGCGTGAATTGGTGACGCAGATCAGTGATTTAAACAAAGGGAAATATTTGCACGAAATAGAGGAAACTTTATACAAACCCGATTTTTGCATTGGGGTTGCGGGGTATCCGGAAAAACACATGGAATCGCCGAGTTTGGAAGCAGATTTGAGAAGACTGAAAGAAAAAATTGATGCAGGAGCAGATTATGTGGTGACTCAAATGTTTTTCGACAATCAGAAGTTTTTTGATTTTGTGGAGAAAGCACGCGCCATTGGAATCACGGTTCCTATCATTCCGGGCATAAAACCCATTGCCATAAAACGCCATTTACAAGTGCTTCCGCAGGTGTTTAAACTGGATTTGCCCGAAGCGCTGATTTCTGAAATTGAAAAGTGCAGCAACAATGAACAAATAAGGGAAGTTGGCGTGGAATGGGCCATTGCGCAATCTAAAGAGTTAATTGAAAAAGGCGTTCCTGTAGTTCATTTTTATTCGATGGGAAAATCGGACAATATTAAAGCGATTGCGAAGGAAGTGTTTTAAAAATGTTTCCCTTCGACTCCGCTCAGGGTACCTATTTGTTTAAGCGTTTAACTGTTTCCCTTCGACTCCGCTCAGGGTACCTATTTGTTTAAGCGTTTAATTGTTTAACTGTTTTCCTTCGACTCCGCTCAGGGTACCAATTTGTTGAAGCGCTTAATGGGTGATTGTTTATCTAAAATCCATAATTCATAATTCATAATTAATGCATTGCTGTATTATCTAATTTATTAATCGCTTCATAAATAAAAGTAATATAGCTAAAGTGGTTATGGTAAAATATTTGTTTACTTTTGCAATACAACAGAGAAATTAATAATTAAAAAAATAGAATATGGCAATTGAAGTAACAGATGCAACTTTTGACGAAGTGGTATTAAAATCGGACAAACCGGTTATGGTTGATTTTTGGGCGGCTTGGTGCGGACCTTGTAGAATGGTGGCGCCAATTATGGACCAATTAACTACAGAATATGCTGGAAAAGCAGTAATCGCTAAAGTGGATGTGGATTCAAATCAGAAATTTGCCGCAGAATATGGCGTAAGAAATATACCGACTGTTTTGGTTTTTAAAAATGGCGAAGTTGTTGAAAAACAAGTGGGCGTTGCACCAAAAGCAACTTATGCGCAAAAAATTGATGCGCATTTATAAGATTTTATTTTAAGAAATTAAAAAGAAAAGGCTTGGCAATTTGTCAAGCCTTTTCTTTTTATATACTATATTTACAAGAATCAAACAGGTAACTATGTCTGGTATTTCATTGGAAAATATTTCTGAATTGCACCACTTCGAATTGTTGGCAAAACAGGTGGTGGAAGGATTTATTACCGGTATGCACAAGAGTCCGTTTCACGGTTTCTCGGTCGAATTTGCCGAACATATCAATTACAACCAGGGCGAAAGCACTAGGCACATCGACTGGAAATTATACGCAAAAACCAAAAAATTATTTGTAAAACGCTACGAAGAAGAAACCAATTTGCGTTGCCATTTGATTATCGACAATTCGGCTTCTATGCACTTTCCGGTGGTTAAAAATCCTTCCTTGGAGAACCTGACAAAAATTGCATTTTCGGCCATTGCTTCCGCTGCCCTGATGGAATTGTTAAAACGTCAGAGAGATGCTGTCGGACTCAGTATCTACAGTGATATCAATGAGTATTATGCCCCGGCAAAAGGAAGTGAGCGTCACCGAAGAATGGTGATGGCCCAATTGGAAGATTTGTTGAAGCAACCATCTAAAAAAACGACGGAGACCTATAAATTTTTACACGAAATAGCGGAAAAAATAAACAGAAGATCGCTCGTTTTCTTGTTTACGGATATGTTCCAGACCAACAGAAGCGAAAAAGAGCTGTTTGAAGCCCTTCGGCATCTAAAACACAACAAACACGAGGTTGTTTTGTTTCATACTTACGACGGAAAGCTGGAATTGAACTTCGATTTTGGAGATTCGCCCAATAAATTTGTTGATGTGGAAACCGGAGAACAGCTTAATTTGTATGCTTCATCAGTGAAAAAAAACTATAAATCGGCGATGGAAACCTATTTTAACGATTTGAGACTTAAGTGTATGCAGTACAAAATAGATTATGTGCCCGTAGATATCCATAAAGGGTTTAATCAGATCTTGATTTCCTATTTAACAGGCCGAAAAAGATTTTTATAATATTTATCGGAAAAACCTTTGCCAATACAAAAAACGCTGTTATATTTGCATCCGCTAAGAGCAACGGTTTGGTAGTTCAGCTGGTTAGAATACCTGCCTGTCACGCAGGGGGTCGCGGGTTCGAGTCCCGTCCAGACCGCTTTTAAGAGTAAAATAAAACCTTAACAATCTAATAATTAGAGAGTTAAGGTTTTTTCATTACAGATTTAGTCAGCGGTTAGTCAGCGCCAGAGAAAAGCATAATAATGCATTAATTCTATTTCAAGTGCTGTTTCAATTTTAGAGTCAATTTGTAACAAATAACATTTGACTTTATTTCAAGCCTTTATAGCGCGTTTCTTTTTCTGATAACAAAACATATGCTTTTTAAGAAAAACTCTTATACAGTACCCATATGGCACTTCAAATTGCATCCTGTTAATGTATGAACCTTTCAAAGTCAGAATAGTGAAATTCCATTTCATTTCTGTGCAGGTTGTACATAATTTGTTCTTCAAATAAATCTTTATGGCTAATCCTAAAAGCTTTAGGAGATTTAACAGGCCTTAAATTCATCTTGTTATTTGAGTAGGTCTTAAAGGAATAACCTTTAGCCCTAATCTCTGTCACAATCCATTTGGCAATGGCATAATGTCTGTTCTTGAAGGATTCGAGCTGATTATAGTACTTGTCAAATATTTCTTTAAGAACCTCATCTTCCTTATGAATAAAGACTTTATAATTAAGATTATTTTTTGTGTACGTAATGGTACCATCACCATTTTTGGTGACGGACACCTTAAAATTGGTAATAAACATAATTCTAAGTTTTCTGATTAATTTTGAAAATGTGAAGAATACTTTCCGGAAAGAATTTGCTTTAAAAATTTATAGTAATCCTAATATATATATATATATATATATATATAACAAGCACCTTAAAAACATCGTTAAAAGCATTTGTATATTTAGCAAACAATAAAAAAAGACATAAAAGGCCGCCACAGTACGACACTTTAGTGCATTTTCATCCTGATTTTTTACGTGTTTTTGCCGTTAAAAGCCCTCAAGGAGGCCTGTAGAACAGTTAAGAGAGCACGAGTGAATCTAAATTTTGGATACAAAAATTTAGATTCAACTATTTATTTTTTGATCTTAACCAAGGGGCATATACCAATGTGTAACCTAAACCGGCAAACGTCAGTGATGCTGTTATTGTTACGCCTAATAATACAGTTGCATACATTGTGAGACCAAAGATGATTAAATCCACGAGTTTGTTACTTTTGGTGATAATGTATTTAATGTATTTGTTACTCTCCGAAATAGCAATTAGTCCTGCTAAGGTTATTGCTCCGAAGAACACATAAGTTCCTATGGTGGCTCCTATGGCCATTCCTAAGATAGATACTCCTCCAAATATTAGAGCTCCTGTTGCTAACGGTAAGGGCTTTACTTCCGGTATTTGATCAAGTATTGATTTACGCTTTTCTTTAAGTAGGATTGTAGGTCTCTTAATTCTAAGAATTTCAATCACTTCCTGTTTGAATGTTGCTCGTCTCATAATTTATAGATTTACTGGTTTTACATTTTTGTTAGCCATCATTACTTTTAGTTTGGTTCCCATTTCCTGGGAAGCATCCAGAAGGTTCTTTGGTGCTTGAATGACCATATTCTGATAGCCTTTGGTTCTTTCCTTTCTTATTGTAATGAGATCTTCGTAAGTCTCGTTGTAGATGCCTAATTTGGTTAATACGGTTGCTTCGCCTTTTGCTACCGTATTTGCGCCATATTGTAAGACATCGGCTCCTGTTTGTACTGTTAAGTGCAATGCACCTAATACCTTTTGCGTTGTGAAGCCTGCGGCTACTTTTGCTAACGTTGCTGCTGTTTCAGCGTTGAATGATGAATTTTTCATTTTACTATGGTTTTTATGATTAATATTCTGTGTTTGGATATACTTTAATTCTTCGTGTTCTTTTAGATATTGACTGGATACCTCAACGGCTTTTTCAAAGCCTATTTGGTCCATACATCCTAAGTGGATTTTGTATGTTGGATACCTTTGGTTTAATTCCTCATAGATTTCTTTGAGGGATTTGTTCTTCCAGAGATCGAAGATTTGATTGTGTTCAACGGCTACATAGCCCTTGTTGGTTAATACAACTACAATCTTTTTTGTTTTCATTGTTTAGATGCCTGTTTCCAGGACTTTGTTTAATTAATAAATAGTGATGATTGTCTTTATGATTTAGGCTGGCAGGCAGATAGCCAGTCTTTTGAGTTAGCTGTTGATAGTTGGGATAATGAAGCAGTCAATGGTTTTTGGTTAAGCGATAAAGCTTATGGCTTTTTATGGCTTAATGGTTTTAGTTATTGTAATGCTTTGTATTGGTTATCTCTTCTTTCTTTTATGGTCTCGCTGATACCTTGGAAGATTCCTTTGCCGATGGCTCCGAGAATAGAGATGGTGGTAATGGATACGTCAATGGTTGTGGTCACCACTTTCTTGGTGGTGTCACGTATTTGACGCTCGTCAAATGTGATCTGAACTGTTTTCATAATTTAAGATTTAAATTGTTAAAGACTCTCTTTTTTGATTGTATGCAGAGGTACCCCCGTACCCAAAAAACGGATAATTGGGTGGGGGGTAATTGTATACTGTTAAGGAAGTGGGTGTTTGTGAGATATTTTTTTAGGAAGAAAATGTAATATCACCATTTGTAAGGCAATACTATAGTAGGCTTTTTTATATTTTCTTGCAGATATATTTTATGGAACAAAATGAAGCGGATTGCGAACACCTTATTACCTGCTAATCATTCTGTTTTGTTGAGACCATTCTGATGGAAACGGATTAAAAAAAGCGCAAAGGCAAAAAATAAGTGCTTTTTTTAAAGCTCTTATTGTGCGGAATTGGAAGCTGTATTTCGTGGAGGTTTACCGGAGCGGAATAATGCTGGAGATGTGGAAATTATTATTCTGCTTCAATTAGGAATTTAGCAGAATTGTTTTTAATTATAAGTTCAGCAACTCTATCTGATTCTTCAGGGTTAATAACAGTTATTAATTTATTGTAAGATACTGATTCCCATAATTTATGTTCTTTACTTGAGTTACTTTCAGGCTCTTCACTTATTAAGAAAAAATTATTATCCTCTAAAGATTTTTTGTATTTACTGGTTAAAGAAGAAATCAATGTAAAATAATGACTTATATCTTTGTCAATCACTTGTAATGATTTATCGAAAGACAATGATTTAGCTCCTGTTAAAGAGCCGTTTAGGCCAATACAATCCATTTCAAACGAAAAATATAATGAAGGGAATTTTTCTTGGTTAAATTTATAATTGGTATGAACTCTATTGCTAACTTTAGTTAAAAGTTTTCTATTGATAATATCTTTTATTACCAAAAAATTATCAACTGGCGGTTCAATTTTATATAATGTTTCTTTAAAAAGAAAATTAATAAGTTTATCAAAGCCTGTATCATCTAGTTTTTCATACAACATATTTGGTTTAGAAAACTGAATTAAACCATTTGAATAATTGCTTAAATAATTAAAGTAATTAAGATCTGTTAATTTTTCATATTTATAGAAAAATTGTAACTCATTTTTATCATTATTAATTTCATTGCATTTCTCCATTATTTGAGAAATGATAAAATTGAGATTTACATTCTTCTCATCAAGAAGACTATTTACAAGCCTTTTTTTCTTGTCAGAGAAAAAACATCTAAATTGTTCACCATCAAATAAAAGCATTCCAATTGCTACAGAATCCTCAGTAGCAATGTTGGGAGATAATTTTAATATTGAATAAAAACTTTTCATTGTTTTAATCTATAAACGTATTCGTTAAAGACATTATTATTGCGTTCTTTATTGAATAAAAATTCTTTTAATTTATTAATAGAATTTTCATCAATTAGGTAGTATCCACGTATTTCTTTTACAAATGCATCAAAGTTTTGTTGGCAACGGTTTATGCAAAGATAGAAATAATCCCTTTGATTATTAATAAAATCTTCATTAATGGTGGTGTATTTTTTTATAAGGAAGCCTAAATCTGAAACTAGAAGATGGTCATTAACGCTGACAGCAATATATTGAGGGTCTAAATGTTCGTATGATTGTGTGCTGAAAATAAAAGCATTATCTATCGGGACTATATTAAATTTGTTTGTTTTTGGTTCTAATACTAAATTATAATTGGTTGGTTTACGGTCATCATTTTCAACCCAAGTGTCAAATAACGTAATGTGAAAAACATCAAGAGGATTGTTTAATTTATTATAGGCTTTCTTTTTTTCAGATACCAAAAAACTATTTATATCTATTGCATTTTCAATGAATTTAGAACCAAAACAAGGAACGTCATAATAAAATGGCTTATGGTTTACTGATAGGTCTTCTTTTGCTAATATAAGTTGTTTATCAATCGCTATTAAAGCAAATTCAGGAGTGCAAATATCCCAATGATGCAGAAAGAAAGCAGCAAAACATTCATTTAATAAAGAAAAGGCTGGAGATTTCCCCTTATCATTTTTAGCAACATAAAGTTCAAAATCACTACCTATTATCAATAATGGGCTGTGACCATCTGTTTTAATTTCGCGTTGAATGGAGAGAGTATGAATGTAATTTAAAACCATAAATCTTTAATGAGAAGTTTAAACTTTCACAAACATATTATTAAATGAATCTGTTTTGATTAAATAATAACCTTTTTTATTAGTGGTACTTAACAAAATGTAAAATGCCTCATCTCCATCATTACATAAAACATTACCAACGCATATTCTAAAGAAAGTATCATTTTCAGTCCCAATATGTGGATTGCTAAATTTAAATATTTGAGCTTCAGTAAATCCAACATTAGTTATTTGGTTTGTAGTGTTAGATATTTCATATTCAAATGAAATTGCATCATTCTTAACTATTAAATTTTTAATTAATTCCATAATTTTTATTTTTATATTTTCCCTGCGGTTCTGCAGCTTTATTAATATGTTCTGTTGCCTCACTAATTGTAACCTGACCATTCATTAGCATTGGCAATAGCCAATCTCTTAAAGTTGCAAGTTGCTGATTTTCTAATAAGTTCTTTTGTTTTTTTGCTTGAATAGGTTGCATAAATTCATAGAATATTTCAACAATTTCTTTTTTCGGTAAAGCTACCTTATGAGAATTTACGAATGAGTCGAATAATAGATTTTTTATGCCACTTGTTTTACCTTCATAACCAAATAATACACCATTATCGTATAATCTATTCCACTGATATACAAAGTTATATAAATACTTTATGTTTTTTAAAGTAACTGCTTTACAAAAGTTGGAACATATAATTGGATTTTCAAACCTTTCCAGTGTTTCTTTTATAACATATGCCAATCTACCTGTTGATTGGGTTGGGCTACCTCCTGAAATTTCAATTATTAAGTCGTGTGGATCTAAAATTTTATGAGTATTCTTTTCTAGGATATGACGTGTTGGCGCTTTAACTTCGCCTAATCCATTTATGCCATTAATGTCGGCACCACGAATGCAAGAAACTCTAACTGAGTAATTTCCTTCATTAGTTTCTTTTCCCCAATCACCACTTTTGTCATTTTTTATCCAATTTGCCAAATTATTTACTTCCCACCCTAAGGGAATTTCTCTTTTAAGTTGGTTATTATAGACCATTTTGCCACCTGAGGACTTATAAGGCTTTCTATTAACATCCGGGAAATCAAACTGTACAAACCAATAATTATACAGTAACTTTGCCATTGCTTCTAATTCTAGATTTATTTTATTGTTGAGCTCTATTTTTTTTGATAAACCCATATATAAATCACCGATTATTTTTTGGTCTTTTTCTGCTTTTACAGGAATGAGAATACTTTTCAAATCTTGTTTTTTGAAATGAGGAATAACCAGACCTACATGATAATTTGAAATTTTCTTTTGTATCCATTCTGATCTTAATACTGCAAATAAATATTTGTAATATATCTTTTTCTCATCAGCCCTAAATGCCATCATATCCTGGGCAGCACAAAAACTTACTGGATCTGGAACTAAACAAACTCTACCGGGAGTCCCTTTATTTACAAATAAAATGTCATTAGGCTCTAAGTGAGCTCTAAACCAATTTTTTAGAGTTTCTTGGGAGACATATCTAATTTTATCAAAAGTTGGATATATACTTGAATGCTTTATACAATTTGTTGCAATAAGTGGAAATCCATTTTCTTGTGTTGGAACAGACTTGCCTCTATTATCAATAATTGCTTTTAATAAATTAGTAATAGGTATTAATTCGGAATTATTTTTCATATGATAATCCCTTTAATTGATTAAAAATATCAACTTCCAAAATTCTTGAATCAGAGAATAAGCTATCCAAATTTAATTTAAACTCTTTCATACTTTCCTCAAATTCATCCTTGGAAATATTTTCATATTCAACTCTGACTTCAAAATATTGGCCTGCACTCAGGGAGTGGTTTTTGGCTTTTATTTCATCATAGCTTACAACTACCGAAAAATCTTCAATGGCTTCCTTATTGTTAAAAGTGTCTATTATTTTTTGTTCTTCAGAAGTACTTAGTACCGTTTTCTGATTTTTGCCTTCTTTTATTTTTGTTCCCAAATTAGAAGCATCCAACAACACCACTTCACCCGTATTGTTTTTATCTAAAAAAATAATGGATACGTTTGTACCAGTGGTGGCAAAAATATTGGAGGGCATACTTACCACGCCTTTTAGCATTTTGCTTTTTACCATTTTTTCCCTAATTTTTTTATCAATGCCAGTTTGTGCAGTAATAAAACCAGTAGGCACTACAATTGCCGCTTTCCCAGTTTCACTTAAAGAAAACATTATGTGTTGTAAAAATAACTCGTAAATAGCCATTGAATCTTTCTTTTTGGCAGCTACTTTTGGTATGCCGGCAAAAAAACGTTGGTTGTTTTCTTTTGAGTCCAAGTCATCTCTATACTCGCTAAAGTCAAGTTTAAAAGGTGGGTTGGAAACGATGTAATCAAATTTTTGCAATGCACCGTTTTCATCTTTATGATAAGGCGATAAAATGGTATTACCACGTACCACATTTTGAAGCGAGTGCACTAAATTATTAAGAATTAAATTTAGACGTAACAGTTTGGAGGATTTTTTAGAAACATCTTGAGAGTAAATTGTACATTTATCTTCACCAATGGCGTGTGCCAAATTCATTAATAATGTACCGGAACCCGCACTTGGATCATAGCAGGTTACATTTTGTACTTTTTCAGTCACTAAAATAGAAGCCATAATTTTGGCTACGGCGTGGGGCGTATAATATTCGGCATAAGTGCCACCACTATCATTGTTATAGTCTTTAATTAAGTATTCAAAAATAGCTGCATAAAAATCATACTTTTCATTAAATATATGCTCAAAGCTAAATTCTACCAATTTATTTATAATGGCTTTGCAAAAGTCATTACGGTCGGATGTTTCAACAATTTCACTAATGCGTTCAAATAATGGCTCTTTTGAGCCACCAGTGGTTTTTACGGAAAAAATGTCATTGTTTTGAATGGCTATATCCATTAAGGTATCGTCAAACGTTTTAGCAAAGTCAGGCGTATTTTGAATATCAAATAAATGCGATATAAAATGATTGGGTTGCAGAATTGCAGTACCTGCGTTAAGACGTAATGTGAGCATTTCATATGCTTCCTCCGGTAATTTCCCAATGGCTTCTTGCCAATTTTTTTCTTTAGCTAAATCTGGTCTAAGTTGTTTTATTTCAAAAGCAAACTTATCATTCAAGAATTTGTATAAAAAGACCTGGGTAATAATTTTATATTCATCACCATCATTGCCCAAACCATAAGAAGAGCAAATACCTTTTAAGCTATCTATTAATTCTTTTGTTTTAAATTGAAAATTTATTGAAGTTGTCATTTATGCTGTTCTTCCGTGAAATTCGTTAATGTATTCCTGTACCACTAAATTATTAATGTATTTAGAAGTTTCAGGGTTTAAATTTATATTTTCTTTTTCAAATTGATTGATCACTAATTTAATCATCATTTTGTCTAAATAGCCCTCATTTTCCAATAAACGTCGGTTTTGAATTACTTGGGTATCTGCTTCATTTTTTACAGATTGCAAGGCTTCAAATAACTCACTTTCTCTTTTAGTTAACCCACCTTTTTCCTGCAATCGTTTATGAATGCGGCAATATTTTGGGTCGTTATTATATTTAGATTGCAACAATTTATTTTGTCTGTTAAGTTCTGTAATTTTATCATAAATAGCCCTTAAAGAATAAATATTGGCTTTCATTTCCTCTTGTGTTACCTCATTCAATTTCTTTTTCTTAAATAAACGTTCCAGTTCTTCGTAAAGGTTTACGAACGCAGGGTCTTTTTTGTCAAAATTTATTGCTAATGCTTCTCTAGTTTTCCTTAAAGTATCTTTTAACTGATCGGCTAAAATAAGCTCTTCTTCGCTAACTTTGGTAAATAAAAAGATAACATCTTCTAACGCAATATTTAGGAGGTTTGTGGTATCTAAATTGCTTTCTAACGCATCCTTTTGGTTTAGTAATTGCAAATGGTTGTTGGCTTCTTGATATAAATCACCTAATTTTTTAAAATCGACTTTTTCCAAAAGTTCATAATGACCAAATAAACGGATTAAATTGTACAAACTTTTTGCATTACCTAATGCTTTTACAATTTCAAGCATTTTTTTACGGTCCGAAATTTCAGAAATTTGTTGCTGGAACAATTCTGCATTAAGGGTATTAAAATGAAAAAGGATTTCTTTAATTTCCGCTATTTCCTCCTGAATTTCTTCTTTAGATTTGAAGATGTTGGAGTAATGTTCCATTTCATCGCCTAGTTCCGCTTGCAATTCATTGAAATAATCTTCATTTGTTCGTCTAAACTCTTCTCTTATGTCCGCAAAATCTACTACAAAACCATAGCGATAATCTTTATAGGTTCTGTTAACTCTCGTAAGCGTTTGAAGCAGGTTGTGTCTTTTTATAAGGCGGCCTATGTATAATTTTTTAAGACGGGGCGCATCAAAACCTGTAAGCAACATATTATAAACAAATAATAAATCAATATTACCAGCCTTAAAATCTTTAACTTTATCCTTGCGCTCTTCTTTTGTGCCAATATCGTGAAGAATTAATTCTGCAGATGTTACTTTAGCATCACTTTTTTGTTTCTTTTTATAGGTGTCATTATTTTCTGCAACCTGATCTAGGTTAGTGTATTCATTTTTGGCATATTTGTTATTAAAAATTTTATATAACATTTTAGCTTGTTTAGAACTGTCACAAACAACCATACCTCCAACAGTATTATCGCCATTTATGTGTCTGAAATTTTCAAAATCTTCAATTATATAATCCAACATTGGTTCTACAAAAGTAGGATGTGCATAAATTTCTTTTTTTGGAATTTCGCCCTTCAAAACTTCAATTTCTTTCAATGCATTAGCCAATATCATTTTATAGTTAGAGGCAATAGCTTCCCTTATTAATCTTAAAGTGTAGCCATCGGCAATAGAGGCATTATAGTAATATTTATGAATATAATTACCAAACAAACTTTTTGAATTGTATGCATCGCCCAATAAAGGAGTGCCAGTTAAACCAATTTTAATGGCACTTTTGTCTGACTGCTCTAAATTGGCTAAAAAGCTACCTTTTGGATTGTAACTTCTGTGTACTTCATCTAAGAAGTAAATACGTTGCATACTAATATCATAATCGCTAGCACGAACAACATCTGGATCATCTTTAAATTTTTGAATATTGACAACCGTAATTTCAGCATTTCCTCTTTTGTTATGAATTGCTGCTTTCTTTTTTAAATTTATCAAAAATTCATTCCGAGAATTTACTGTGTGCACAGTTAATCCCCTGCTTGTAAACTCAATCTTTGCTTGCGTAAGTAAATCCAATCTATCAACAATAAAATAGAATTTAGGAATGATATTCTTTTTTTGGTAATAGTCTGTTAAGAACTTAACATTGTAATATGCCAGTGCTGTTTTACCACTACCTTGAGTATGCCAAATAATACCTTTACGAATACCATCATTTAGTGTTTTCTCAATTGCTTTTGTCGCAAATAATTGAGGATAACGCATAATATGTTTCTGCAAACCGTTGGTTTCGTTAACATAAACAATGGCATATTGTAAAATAAATTTTAAACGTTCTTTAGAGAGTAATGAGGTAGAAACTCTATTGGTTGGTGTGTTGGTATTTTTATTTGTCAAAAATTCAGGAGAGTATTTAATAATAACCAGGTTATTATCTTTTAAAATCTCGTTTTCAATCGTTTCATTTTCAGGGAGCAATATATTTTCTAAATCAAAAGTTTCTTCTTCCCTAAAATAATTAAATATAGGTTTTTGGTAAGATGGTGACGCATAAAAAACACCTTGTATAGTTTGTGTATCTTCGCTATCATACTCCATATTATTTGAGAAAATCATCAATTGGGTGATATTCACAAATCTTCTAAACTTTTTATTTTGAAATCGGCTGATAATCCTATTGCGTTCAGCAATGATGCCTTCTCTATTGTTAGGCTTTTTTACTTCGATAAAAACCAATGGGATTCCATTTATCAATAAAATAATATCAGGTCTAAATTCGTCTTCTCCGTTTTTGTATGTAAGTTCAGTTACTACATTAAATGTGTTATTTTCAAAATTTTCAAAGTCTATTATCTTAAACCCTGTTTTTTGTGTAATACGCTCATAAAAGGCTTTACCCAAATCTTCATTATCCAATAACAGCGCAATTTCACTTAATAAACGATTGGCTTCGTCTAAGTCAATTTTTTCATCTTTATTTATCCTTAGGATATTTTCAATTAAAATGTCTGTAAATATATTTGTTTCTTCATTCCATTTGGCATCTTTTAAGGATAGATATTTATAACCTAATCGTGTTAAATGTAAAATGGAAGGTATTTTAACTCTTGAATCTTCGTTGAATTTCATAGTATTTTATTGAAAGCAATTGTAAGAGATTATCAAAAAATATTTGATAAATTAATAAAAGTTAAATGTAGGGATAATTTATTGGCTTTGGAAACAATTTGTTTTACGCAATAATGTATTGTTTTTAAAATAAAAGCACTATATTTGAAACTTAGGTCTTTCATAGGACCTTCTTTTTCATAGCAATTTTTTTAACCCACCGGAGTCTATCTGCGGTGGGTTTTTTGATTAAACATATATTATATTTTTATTTGAAAGCACCTTTTCATTAGAAAAACGATAGGCCACTAATTTTCCCTTCTTTGCCACACTGTAATCCAGGCAACAAATATTATCTCTGAAGATTGCCGGTTTTTCTTTTAACCAATAATGCCCAAAGAACACAGGTTTTCCATTTTGCGGATAATAATTGGTATTGGAAAGTTTGGTTACATCAATTAGGGTGTCTGGTAAACTTTCAAGGGGATGGATGCTTAACTCTTTATAATTGGATTTTGAGGGATCTTCCCACCATTTTATTCTTAAATTTTCTCTGATAAATCCATCTTTGTCTTTGAAATAATTCTCTGGATTTAGTGGAATTTCTTTTCCTTTTAAAGTATCTTCTATCGCATTGTTGAATAGACTGCCATTTTTCACTGAATTTATGATTGCCTCTTCTGTTAACCGTCCATTTTTTAGATGCAGTTTTAATTCATCCATCGTACTTTCAATCCAAGAAGCGTGTACTGCCCTGAAATATTCAGTTTCATAAAACAGCGGCAATGTTTTGAACCAATCAATATAATTATCATATTCATCCTGTCTGTTTTTAAACTCTTTTAATGTTTTATAATGCTGCAGGATGTTTTTAATGGAATGGTTACGTAAATGACCTCCTTTTGTTTCCGGATAATGAAAGCAGATGGCATTGTATTCGTGATTTCCCATAAGTGCAATGGCATTGTCACTTTCTACCATTCGCCTTACAATTTTTAGTGTTTTCCTTATTTTGGGACCACGATCTATATAGTCACCCACAAACAGTACTTTTCTTTCTGGGTGACTATATACTTTATTCTTTTTAGTATATCCCATTTTTTTTAATAATGCTTCTAATTCATCGGCGTGGCCGTGAATATCACCTATAAAATCTATCATAGTTTTTTTCATATTTGATTTATAAATTTAAAGCAGTATTTCTTTAATTTTCCCAATGAGCCTCTCTTTTGTTTCTTCAAACATTTCAGCGAGATATGTTCCTTTATCAAAAGGTTGGTTTAACAAACTTTCATTTATGATAGGAAGTTGGAATGATTTAATGCTGATCTGCCTTCCATCTGCCAATTCATCTTCAATGAATAATTCGCTGACTTTGTCTTGATATCCTTTTATGGTATTTGGATAAAAAAGTATGACTTCATCAATTTTAAATCGCACTGCATAGGCAAGCATTTGATAAAGATCTGATTGTGAAATGCCTTTTTTAGGATCTTTTTCATCGGAGTATACAATTTTGTATTTTGTGTCGGCAATGATGCTTTTTGTCGCTAATTGTAAAAATAAATCGGGTTTTAATGCAAAGGTTTTAGCAACGTCTAAGTATTTTGATCTGTCTTGCGCTTTCGCTTTTACCTCTTCAATTTCTCTATCAATAAGACCGAATATGAAGTCTTCAAAAACATATTCCATCGGCAATAAGAAGGCAAATAGTTTTAGGTCGTTTTTATAATCGAATGAGATGCTATTACTCAAAAATAGATAACAGTAATCTCTTACGGTTTCAAATTGTCCAAACATAGGATTGAAAGTAATATTTGCGCATTCTTCGGCAGAGGCTCTTTCATCGCTCACCTCATCTAAAATGAATAATATTTCACGCAGGTATTTTTTGTTTTCGGAGCTTGTTGTAGCCCTAAACAACAGGGTTGTTACGAACTTAATGATTCTGTTAAACTTGTTGTCGAACACAAAAGCATCATAGGTGCAACTTAGTTTGTGCCATCTCCCTTTTGAAATATTTTGGCTGATATATTCTGTAGTGTCCAAACGACCTTTTATAAAAGACAACTCTCTGTTTATTTCTTCGTATTGCTGGTAAATAGCATTTGACAATAACTCCCTGGTATATTTTGAGAAAAGGTAAACAAGCACTTCAAAAAAATCACTTTTTTGATCCCCCAAAGAAGTCTGATAATTGGGAAATTTAATTTTACTGCAATAGCTTAGCCACCATAAAATATGATTTTGAATGGCATTGACTTCCTCTTTGCCATATTCTACCTCAGAATTGTAAAATATTTTAGGAAGCAAGTTTATTTTTTGTCCTTCAAAATGAATGACACCAACATATTTATTGGATTTAAGCTGTTTTGATTTGTGCAGAAACTGAATAAATTGCTGCACTTCAATTTTATCAGTGGCTTCATCGTAATAATAGTCTGATTTCTCACGATTTTTCCAGATCTCATCGAGGAATTCTTCCAACTTATCAAATGCAGCCGGAAATTCTACTTTATTTTGATATTCAAATAAGTTTAGCACGTTTTCCTTTTATTCTTATTGGCCAAGCGTTGTCTTCTATTTCAAGTCCTGCGTTATTCAGGATGTTTTTAACATCTTTTTCATCATTCATAAAATATTCCATCAATAATGGAATTACTTTTTTATTCATTCTATTAATAAAGTTATAAGGATCTTCTTTGGAATCCATAAAGTATGAATGACCAATTTGAAAATCATATCCTTTTTTACTGATAATATCCTGATTTATTTTCTCCAGCACTTCTGTATCATTAATCGTTTTACCTTCAATAAAATATTTTGGATACATCGCTTCAAATTCAAAACGTCTACGCAAGGCGATATCCAATAACGCTATTGATTTATCGGCAGTGTTCATTGTACCAATGATGTAAAGGTTTGAAGGCACCATAAACACATCACCGGAAGGCAAGGTACATTTTAAAGGAATTGCTCCGTGAGAACGTTTGTCGGGTTCTATTAAGGTGATTAGTTCCCCAAATACTCTCGAAATATTGGCTCTGTTAATTTCATCAATAATGATTACATAATTTTGTTTTTCGATGTTTTCAATAGGCACTTCAACCTTTTCCGGCACATGTTGAAGAATTTTATTATAAACCAACAGATAATAAGTGGCGTGTTGGTTTGCCAATCCGGAAATCGTATTTAAATTTTTAATATCTTTTCTGTTGGTAATATTATTTTTATGAAATTCTTTTAAATCATCAAATTTCATTCTTAAACCTCCTGTAGCACTATGCTTCCAATTTTCACCAGTATATCTGAAAGCATCCTTATCAACACTGATTATTGATACATTGTCGTTCAATTTATAGCTCTCTCCGTTTTCTTCCACCTCTTCAACAAAGCTTTCGATAGCCTTGTCAAATAATAAATCTTTTGAAATTTCCTCAGGCGCTTTATCGATTGTTTTTAAATTATTTAAAGCCCTATCCGAAATTCGTTTAAAAACACCATCAACCTTATTAAATGTTAAATCAGCATCATTCTCTGTTTCAGGCCTTAATCCCTGAATGAAATCTTCATAACTATAATTTTGATGAAAAGTAATGAACTCAATTCTATTGCCTAAATGTTTGTTGAAAATTCCTTTCGCTTCTTCATATTCCGTTATTTTTCTATTTTCAATAATTTCAGCAGCTTTCAGGATTGTATTGTAAGTTTTACCGGTTCCCGGAGGACCGTATAAAATTGTGTTGAGCGGGAAGTTCATATTGTTAGGATTTGATGATTTTTTAACTCCGAAAACATAGCTTTCAAAATCTTCATTATTAAATTTTCTATAACTTGATTTATTACTTCTGTTTAACTCTTGTTTTACCCCATCAATTATTAAATCGATTTGATTCTCAGAAAAGTTAATTTTATTGAAGAAAGTGTAATACGGAAGCGGTTCATTTCCGTCAAATTTTTCACTTTCTTCATTTAGTTTCTCAATAGAAATAACACCAAATTTTCCTTTTTTATTATTTGAAAATAAATTCCAGGAATATCTCTGACCTACAATAAAATTCAAATTGTCATCGGTACAACTAAATACAACTCTTTTGTCATTTATTGCAATATGTGTGGTCTCAATAATTTCTTTTAGGAAATTAAAATAAGTATCAAGATCGTCTTTAGAAAATTTTGAAAGGAGTTGAGCAAATGAAGTTGCACTGTTTGTAATTAATTCTAACAATTTTGAAAACTGTTCTTTTGTGGCAGAAAAGTTTGTGCCTTGATTGCCCACTTTTAAATCAGCTAATTCTTTGATACCAGCAATTTGATCTTTAGTGATCGGTTGGTTGACTAAGTTGTGTATAATTTTAATGTCTGCCTTTAATTCTTCCTTGTGTTCTTTTTTCCATAAATGATCATCTTGGGAATTTAACTTTTCCTGCGGTTCTGAAACCACCTCTGCAAGGGCATAACAACCCGGATTGTTACCTGTAATCCAAAGGATTACTTTATCACCAATTTTAATTTTATCTTTATGTGCGGTAACTGTCCAGTCATCCAAAAGGTTCTTTTCCAGCGCTGCCTTGAAATCAAAGACATTCGGATTCCCTTGAAATATCCAATAGTTTACTTCGTCTTCACTATTATCTAACATTTGAAAAAGGATGTCCTGAGCAACTAATAAATTATTTGTGCCATCATAAAATTGAGGGATTAAACTTTTAACCAACTCTATTAATTCATTGTCCGGTTTAATATAATCCTCAATAAACTGATTTAGAAGCTCTAAATAATGTGGGTATTTTTCGTTCTTCTTGGCCTCCTTAATTCCCAATAAATTACAAAATTTCTTATAAAAAGAAAATTTATAGAAAGTGTATTTTTCGGGGTTATGATAGGTTAAATAGCCTGCAATAGATCTTTCATCTTGATGATGGCTAAATTTTCCTTCGAAAGACCTATAAAGTTCTAAAGTTTTGGTATTAAAATATTTTACTCTGGCAGTTAAATCTTTCTTTTCATCAAATAAGTTTTTAAACAGCAGTCTCAATTCTTCCGGTTTTTCTCTTGCTAAATGTTTCAGAACTCCTGATCCTAATTGATAGATAAGATTTTCAAAATTGAGACTATTGATTTCTTTGAAAAAGTCTGTTGCGTCAGTATTCGGTCGGCCCTTATATTCATTCACTAATTTCCATTTGTAGATTTCATTCTCTAATTTGGTTGCTGAAATACGGACTTTATATTTTTCAATTAATCTTAATATTGGATCATTCTTGGGAACAATAGTAAACCCTTCTTTTTTTAATAATTCAAAAGCTGGCGTATCTTTTCCTCCATAAAAACTATGGGGATCTAACTCTGCCCCATTTGCGAATTTATTGGCTATAGAGATTACCAATTTAGGAGGATAGAGGTTTCCATTAAATTCTAAATCATAAGTTGAGGAATGACGCTTTTTTCTAATTCCTTGTTCATCTATTTCTTGAATAGCTTTTTCAATATGTTCTTTGGTTATATTTTCTGGTATCATATTTTTTTAATCAAATTATTATTCCATAAAGCCAAAACTACATCCATTTGTGAATTGTGTTTTTTGTCGATATTTTGCACTTTATTCCATAATTCTTTTGTTGAAAATGTAGATGGTTGCATTTTATTTTGTTTAAGAATTTCTATTGCTTTAATAGCATACTCTTTATTTTCTTTTGCTTTAGCATAAGATCCGGGTAAGATGTTTTTAACCAATCCTTTCTCTGCCAGAGCAAGAAAAGTAGATTTGGGGCACACTTTTTTTTGTGATGTGCTATCCCCAAATATTTCAATAGTTGCTTTCTCCCAGGATTCAATAGGGGAGTTCCCTAATTTACTAAGTTCAGTGGCTTTTATTGCAGCTTGGCCATATTTGTTCATAGTATTTTATAATTTGATTGCTTAATTGAAATTGATATATCTGTTGTGAAAATTTGTCATTAGATCACTTATTTCCTTATTGTCTATGCCTATTGCGCGTTGCACAATATCTTCCAATGAAATTTTAAATATACAGTTATCATATTTGGTCATATGTTGTTTTAATTCCGCTATTTCTTTGATTGATAAATAATCTTCTTCTGGAGAAATAATGACATTTGCCCAATTAGAAAAATTATTCTTTTTTGCATACGCATAGGTTAATATAAAATTACGATGGATTTGTTTGTATCCTTTTAATCTTAATTTATCCATCAACTGCTCATCAAAAAAATTCCCTTCTTGGACAATCTTATTTTTTGTATCACTATTTTTAGATGTGTTGCTTCCTAATAAATCAGTATATTTCGTTTCAATGCTAATCACCCCCTTTTTACCTTTTTTATCTTTGACAATTATAAGGGCATCAAAAGCAGATTTATCATTCGTATAATCTTTTATAGGCGTTGGAATAAACTCAATATCAATATAAGTAACTTTATCAATCCAGTCTATTTCTTTAAACATTAATTTTATAATGTTTGAAACTTCTGACTCGTTGGTGAGAAGCATTTTTCTTAAATCGGAGAACAAATTAAAACACATTGGCATACTGCTTAACATGTTGTTAAATAGGCGATATTCTTCTATTGTAAGATCTTTGATTATTTGCTTATCTAATGACTTTTGTTTTGCAAATTCAAATGCTGATTCAGAAATGAAATTCGAACCTGTCACTTTTCCATTAATAAGCATATTACCATGCTTTGAATCACTATTTTCTGAAGGTCCATTTCCACAAGGTTCTTTCAGAATATCTCTTCTGTAAGTTGTTTGCAACAATCTGCATTTTGCTGTGAATTTATTGTCTGAGACTGGGTCTATTTCCATAACATTTTTTTATATTTACAATTAACCAAATATAAGAAATTATACAGTTAAGAAATATATGCTTACTATTTTATAACTATTCCAAATAGTTATATAATGTGAAGATTTTAAATAAAATTACGTTCATTGAAGTAGAAGAATTAGAATATGTTAATTCACCTGACCTAAATTCAGATAAAATTTTAGTGTAGCTTGCATTAGAAAGGTGCACAGCTCAAAAGGACAGTGAAAGAAAATTGTTAGCAGAAATAAAGAAGACTAAATCAAAAGGTTATTCGGTAGATATTTCATTTTGTTAAATAGAATATAAGAAGAGTACTTAAGTATCTAATATTTATAAGAACAAAACACAAATTAAGAATGATAGGCGCAATAATCGGAGATATTGTAGGCTCAATCTACGAGTTCGACAATCATAAAAGTAAAGAATTTCCACTCTTTAAAAAAGAAAGCACCTTTACTGATGATACTGTTATGACGGTAGCCGTCGCAGATTTTATGTTGTGCGACCATGGTAATCCAGGTCAGCCAAGATTTATTTCATATTTACACGAATGGTATAAAAAGTACCCCAACGAATCGTATGGTGCAAAGTTTACGAAATGGATACGGCAATTTGATAAGATAAATTATGTAGATTACATACCATACAACAGTTTTGGCAATGGATCGGCAATGAGAATATCGCCTGTTGCAGATATGTTTGGAAGTAGAGAAAATGTCAAATTTATAACAGAAGTTTCACATAACCACCCTGAGGGAATTAAAGGCGCACAAGCAACAGCATCATTAATTGTAATTTCACGAAAAGAAAAGGATAAAGCAACCTTACGCCAATACATTGAAAAAGAGTTTGGTTACGACTTAAACAGGACTGTAGATGAATTGAGAGAAACCTACGAGTACAACGAAACTTGTCAGAGAACAGTTCCGGAAGCAATCATTTGTTTTTTGGAAAGCACAGACTTTGAAGACGCCATCAGAAATGCCATATCAATAGGAGGGGACAGCGATACGTTGGCCGCTATTACAGGATCAATCGCAGAAGCCTATTATCAGGAAATCCCGGAATGGATATTAGAAGAATCTATATGTAGATTACCTAAAGACATTAAAGCTGTTTTAAAAAGGTTTTACAAAGAAGTCAATTACGACTACCCTAAAATTGCAGAAGCTGTTTTTAAACTCACATAATATTCCATAAATAGATTTAAGGAAATGGAGCGATTTTTGGACTGAAAATCTTCATTATTCATGCTTTTTTAAGGTTTAATTTCTTCCTATTCATAAGGTTCTGAAACTTTTTCGACATTCCCATTTGGATATTTCTAGGTTTAGGATATCGTCATATGAAGTTCTCGTTATCTTCTGTATTTTAATGATTTCACTTCCTTCAACGCTTTTTCAAGGTCAGCAATTTTAATAAGGTACTTACGTCCAATTCTGGAGGCAGGGAGCATTCCTTTTTTGATATAAGTGTAAACGCTTAATTCAGATACTCCCAATAATTTAGCTGCTGTTTGCACAGAATAGTTTTCTGTTCTCCCTTTGCTGAGTCTAAGTTCTAAGTTTTCCATTTCGACTCTTAAGGTCGAGACAATCATTTCCTTTAATTCATCAGGAGTTATGCGGTGCAGTAAGATTGTTTTCTTGTTTTCCATGATGATAGATTTATTTTAGTATTAATACCCCTCATCCATAAAGCTAAATTTCCCCTCTTCGGTAATGATAAGATTGTCAAGGTAGTTAATGTCATGAAAATGAGAAATTTCTTTAATCTTCTTGAAAATGTCAATATCCGGTTGCGATGGCTTCAATTTTCCGGAGGGGTGGTTATGAGCAGTGATTATGGCTGTTGCTCCTGATTTTAAAGTTAATGCGAACATAACTCTTATATCTACAATTGTGGCTTTCATAGAGCCCTGTGACAGAGTCTTTATTCCAAGCACCTCATTAGAGTTGTTTAAGAGCATCAACTTAAATTGTTCCTGAAGACATATTGTCTTCTTATCCCAGTTGTCTAAAAAGACCTGATAGGCTTTTTCACTTGATACAACAGAAACGGTGTTCTTCATTTTGTTGGGTCTATACCCTACGATAATCTCAGCTACTTTGTGTTTCATGATAAATGTAAATTAAAAAGGAGATACTTTTTGAGTATCTCCTTTGGTTAAACAATGGTTTTATTAATAAAAAAACCTCAGCTATAAAATTTAGCAGAGGTTTAGGTTTATAAACTGATATAGCCAATCTGTAACTTTGTAACTTTGAATTGTGAATATTCAAAGTTACTTATCGTCATTCCTTTGTTTAATTATAAAAAGTAATATAATAAAGTTACATATTTACATTAAAACTTAAAGTACTGTAAATCAGATTATTAAGTTTATAATTAATGTGTAAATATTATAATTGGCATCTTTTCTTCAGTTTATTATTTACGTCATTTAAAAAACATTATTAAAAAATCAGATCACTTTAAACTTCTATAGGTCTTGTTTCAGTAACATCATTATTAAAATACTCTCGAAGAATAAAGTAAGGTTTCCCTACTTTTTGATTACCAGAAAAGTCATTATATCTGATTGTTTTATCGGAAGATTCAAATCCAAAATCATCTTTAAGAACATTTTTTATGAAACCTCTGCTTACCCTATTATCAAAATGGAACCATTTTTCTTTAATATCAGAGATAGTCCTCATATAAAAATCTTCATTAGGATCTACATTATTGAACTCATTAACGAATAATTCATACAATTCATGGTAAAGCCAGTTTTTACTTTCGTCTTGTACCTTCGTTAAAGTATCATTTCTTAATTCATCAGCGGTAAATAACTGTCTTGAATTTTCCCATGAAAGTTTATCCTGTTGATTTAGAAAATTCAGAAAAGCAGGAATTTCTTTTCTCAGATCTTCCAGAATATCATGATTTTTAAATTTTGGTTTACCTAACTTTCTTATAAAGAATCTAATTTCTTCTTTATCTATTTTTATGAACTTTTTTTCATTGTTAGAAGCCATAATAATTTTACCATAGAAAGGACCGGAAGAGGTTGGAATGTATTTTTCATTTATTGTTATCGTTTTTTGAGTTGACAAAGCTTTAATGACTTCCATAGTAGCTGATTTTTCAATAAAGGTTTCTTCGATTGCTATTATATTAGCGTACGCTATACTGCTATTAAAACTGCTACTAAGATGTTTAGAGTCTATAATCACCATATTTCCTCCGAACAAAACAGTAAGCCAATCTATAAATGTTGATTTACCTGTTTGCCTTAAAGCTGAAACCAAAACTAAAATGGGTAAAATTTTAGTTGGCTCCTGATATAAAGCCTGGATGTACTTAACACCTATATCAAATTGATCACCAAAAACATGTTCTAAAAGTATTTTGGTCCATTTCCATTCTCCTTCTAAAGGTTTATGGTAAAAAGGCTGGTAACGATTAAAACAGCCGTTTATGTTCTGTTGGTAATTAATGTTGTCCGGAACCAAAATGAAGTCATCAAATTTTTTGATATTTTTAACTCTTTCCTTAGCAAAGTCAAATAATAGTTCGCTTTTTTTTCTGACTTTTAGTTCTATTCTTAAAATACCATATCTGTCCGGTTTATTGAATATTTCAAAATAATCGTGACCAACTCTTATGAACCGATTTAAATTATTATCTTTACCCTGATCGTTGGCGCGATTTTCAGGGTTGTGGTTTTCTGTACTCATGGCCCTATTTTTTTACTTTAAGTTCAACAATAACAGCTTCGATCTCGGATCTTTTATAATAGACGCGACCGCCGATACCATAAGGTTTCAATATTTTACGTCTATTCCAGTTATATAATGTGGACAGATCCACATTAAGAAGTTCCTTGACTTGATTTCTGGTTAGATACTGGTTTGGTTCTTTCGCCTGGAAGTTTGCTTTTAATCCGTCTAATTGTTCTTTAACGCCATTTAGAATGGCTTCCTGCAGTTGTTCAGGTGTTACCTGAATAAATTGAATTGTTTTCATTGTTAAAATATTTTTGATTAATACTTCAACAAATCTCACAAGCATTCAATTCCGATCCATAGCCGTTTTTTCCGATTTTCGGAAATGACATTTAAAGTGTTTAATATCAGTTACTTATGTTAAAAATTTCTTCATATAAGACGTTGAAATTATTGACCCTATGACCGAAATTAGTTTTGTCATAACTTCTAAATGTTCTATTTTTCAAGAATTTGTCTAATACATTTTCGCTTATAAAATTAGCTTCTTTTAACCATAACATGAATTCAATGTGAGTATCGAATATCAATAGTTTTTTCTTATTTAAAGCTTGAAATAAAAAGCTAATATCTGGATATGGATCTATGATGTGTTTTTTCATGTAAATCTCAAACAGTTCATATGCTTTATGCGACTTAAAATGGGTTGGAACTGATTTTTTATCTTCATTAACACGATCTTTACTAACACTATCTGCTTGAGTTGCATGATCTAATTTAATTGTGTTATCTAATGTAATTGTGCTATTTAAAGTAATTGTGTTATCTAATTGAATTAAAATATCTAATTGAGGAATCCTATCTATTTGAGTTTCGCAATCTATGTGATTAAAACTATCTAAGTAATTAAAAATATCTTTTACAATTACCGCTTTGGAAAATGCAAGAAAATCAGATTGTAGATTGTATATTCTGTTGTCACATTCGTCACCTCTGAGCATGTTCATCGGAAAAGACAAATCACTATAAATATCATATTCTTGGTCTATATTTAGAATTGTCTCAACTGTCCAACCATCATATATCTTACCATAGTTATACTCAAAAAACCATTTCTCAATTTCGATAATTAAACCTTTATCTTTATCATAGTGTATATCATTTAATTTAGATTTTATAGTATTTGAATATTTAATGAATGCAATAGTTGGTTTATTTACAAAACTGATATCAATATCATTTTTAATTTTTCCCAAAAGATCTAATGCTTCAAAATTAAATTCAGTAAAGGGTAAAATACTAAATCTTTCAAATTCATCGTATAATTTCCTAAGACGCTTCAAATATTTGTTACACTTCTTCATGGTACATTCTTCTTTTAAGCATTTTTCTTTTTAGCGTCTCCAACTATACTAAGTCGATGTTCTTTTTTCTTCTTTAATTCTTGGTTTTTATAGTATTCCAGGAAGGCGTCAATATGTTTGTCATCGTCCTTATTGATGTAAGTCAGAAAAGTAGACTCCTTCTTATGGCCGCTAACCCTCATTATTATTGGTGTTGGCAATTCACCGTAATGTAAAGTGCAAAATGTTCTACGTCCAATATGTGAACTTATGTATTTATATTTAGGCCGAACTTTTTTAACACCTCTTTTCTTTTTTTCCTTTTTGTTTTCGCTTGCTTCAATTATCCTACCCATTACCGGGGTGTTAATTTCAGCGATGGCACCAATTTCTTTGAAGTATTTATTGAGCTTTTGACCGGAAACCTTATAAGGCAATCCGTTATCGTAGATTTCTCTTACTTTAGGAAGAATGGGTATTTCAACTTTCGTCCCTGTTTTTTGCTGTATGAGTTCAATAGCCTCTTTATTGTTTGTCCTTTTAAAGTTGTCCGATGTTATTTTTATCAAATCGCCTCCGCGTTGCCTGGTATAGCAGGCTAAGATTAACCATTTACGTGCGTTTATGTGTGCTTCATTAAGAAGTTTTGCTTTTTCAATTTTTTCGATTTCCTCAATGGTTAAATAGATTACATCCATGTCATCTTCATATGCCGAAAGCTGTCTGGTTTTGATATCAGTTAGTTCTGCGGAGGTTTCAATACCCTTTGATCTGGCTTCTTTGCAAACACCTTTCAGGTCAGATAATTTTTTAAAGGCGTATGTGTTTGAATAGTTTCTTTTATTTAAAAGCCACACTTTGAATTCTTCAAACACCTTTTTATTGAGATCCTTTACTTTATAATTATTCTTTCCCTGAAATTCTTTAAAGAGTCTTGACATATTTTTGAGAGAATCAATTCTGCTTTTACTCAGTCCGACACCTCCTTTTGAGTTTTCTCTAACATTGGCGTTATCGGTAATGTCTTTTATGATGTCAGTTACCAACTCGCTTTGATTGGTAGCTTCCGAAATACGTTCAAAGTATAAATCTATTTTATTGGATAGCCATTCGCCATTGATTTCAATACCATTGCCATAAGCCACATTAAAGTTTTTTAGGATTTTACTTTCTAAATCTTTTAAATCAGTAGTGAGGTTTTTGTTGTCAGGAGTGTTTTGTTTAGGGTATCCGGTTGATTTACTCCAATCATCAGAATTGATAAATAATCCTATTTTGCGTTTAATGGAGTTAGCCCTATTTATGGATAACCTCAAATAAATAGGGGAGTTGTCTGATTGGCTTTGTAATAAGAATTTGATTGTTGCCATAAGTCCAATGTTTGAGAGATGAAATTTAAGAAATTAATTAATTTTAGTCAGCATTTAGTCAGCATTTTAACAATTGTATTCAATAAGGTTCAATAATTTTCAACAACCAATATAGCCTTTTTGGTAAATAAGTTGTTGATAATTAGTACATTATGTGTGCTGAGTCGAATGAGAATAGATATATATGATGGAAGCCCTTAGGGTTCCGTCCAGACCGCAAAAAAGCTTCATAATCATTTGATTATGAAGCTTTTTCATTTATAATGATTTAACTGTGAACATACCAGTGAACACAATGCGCTTATTGAATACTACAGCGCAAACTACCTACTGGAATTTAGAAAAATTTAATGATTAAATTTAGAATAGGAGAAGCCCGAATGAAAAAAAATTAAACCGCATAATTTTTTAGAAATTCTTGAAATACCATCGGTTTTAATTTTCTGGCTTCACAATGCGCCACATAGGTATTGTAATTTTTTTTGGCGAAGTTTTGGACAGCTTCAGGAGTGATAAGCTCCATAAGTGATTTTGGATTCATAATCAGGAAAGTTTTTTGTGGTTAGCAGCTATTTTAAAAATTGAAAAACGGATTATTTTATTTAAAATCAAAATAAAAGTATTAAATACATTTGAATAATCCAAAATAAAATACCGTTTATTTAATATAAATGACCATTTATTATATAAAGCAAGTCATTTGTTTATTATATCGCACATTATGATCTTAAGCATTTGTCTTTAAAAGAGCGACGCAACCGATTATTTGGACATCGGCAAATGAGCTCACGAGCATATAAAACAAAACAATGATCGCAATCTTTTAAAATGGCAGTTTTTAAAATACTCGCCGTTTCAGTTAGAATGATTTGTTGCAGACTGTTGAAATTTGACAATAAATAGTTAATTTCGCATATCGCTTTAAATCTTTGCATTTAAATACGTGGTGGACAAAAATTTGCATAAAAATTGAGTAAATAAAACAGACAACTATGAAGGGAATTATATTGGCAGGCGGCTCCGGAACAAGATTGTATCCCATAACAAAAGGAACTTCCAAACAACTGTTGGCCATTTACAACAAGCCAATGATCTACTATCCGCTTTCTATTTTAATGCTTGGGGGAATTACCGAAGTATTGATAATTTCGACGCCGCAGGATTTGCCAAATTTTAAAAAATTGTTGGGTGACGGCTTGTCCATCGGAATTAAATTTTCCTACAAAGAGCAGCCATCGCCGGAAGGTTTGGCCCAGGCTTTTATTTTGGGTGACGAATTTATTGGAAACGACGATGTTTGTCTGATTTTAGGCGACAATATTTTTTACGGGGCAGGCATTGAAAAACTGCTCAGCGATGCGGTAAAAACCGTTTCTGTGGAAAATAAAGCTTCCATTTTTGGGTATTATGTGCAAGATCCGCAAAGATATGGCGTGGCCGAATTTGATGCAGCAGGAAATGTGCTCAGCATCGAGGAAAAACCGACAAAGCCAAAAAGCAACTATGCTGTGGTTGGGTTGTATTTTTATCCGAACAGTGTGGTGGAAATTGCAAAGGGAATCAAGCCAAGCGCAAGAGGCGAATTGGAAATCACCACAGTGAATCAGGAATATTTGCAACAAAATAAGCTAAAAACGGAAATTATGGGACGCGGTTATGCGTGGCTGGATACAGGAACGGAGGATTCCCTGCTTGAAGCCTCCAATTTTATCCAAACCATCGAAAAAAGACAAGGCTTAAAAGTAGCCTGTATCGAAGAAATCGCCTATGAAAAAGGCTATATTTCAAAAGAACAGTTATTGGAATTGGCAAGTGAGTTTAAGAATAATGAATATGGTTCTTATTTGCTTAAATTGGTTAAATAAAAGACCGAAGCCAGAAGACCGAAGTCGGAAGTTAATTATTAAAATGTAAAAGCTCAAATTTTAAATTGAAATCAAATTTCGTCATTGCGAGGGACAGAGCGTTAAAAAAATGTTTGGTAAACATTTTTAGCGATAGGGCCAGCTGGCGCAAGGGAGAGACGAAGCCGAAGTAACCCGACGCGGTAAACCGTCCCGAACTAAGACAAAGTTAAACAAGTAACATATTGCCAGAAAAACAAGTTCAATAACATAATATAACAATAAAAACTCAAAGGAACATCAATATCATTTCAGAAGGATGGTTAAAAAAATCCATTTGAATGATTAAAAAAAACACCGAATACCAAATGAAATTCAGCAAAACAAGCATTCCCGACGTCATATTATGTGAGCCAACCATCTTTAACGACGAGCGCGGTTATTTTTTTGAATCCTTCAATCAGGAAGTTTTCGAAAATCACCTAGGAAAATCCATTTATTTTTGTCAGGACAACGAGGCAAAATCCACCAAAGGCGTTTTAAGGGGATTGCATTATCAGTTGCCTCCTTATGCCCAGTCCAAATTGGTGCGGGTCATTTCGGGGAAAGTGCTGGACATTGCGGTGGACATCAGGAAAGGTTCTGCTACGTTCGGACAGCATGTAGCTATTGAATTGAGCGAAGAAAACAAGCACCAGCTTTTTGTGCCGGCCGGATTTGCACACGGTTATGTGGTGTTGAGCGACGAGGCTGTTTTTAGTTATAAAGTGGATAATTACTATCATAAAGCATCGGAAAGAGGGATTATTTTTAACGATGCTGAACTGCAAATCGATTGGAAATTGGCTTTAAGTAAACTGCTAATTTCCGAAAAAGACAAGGTTCAGCCCGCATTTAACAAGGCTGATTTGTTTGAAAAAATATAGCAAATGATAAAGGTATTAGTTACAGGCGCAAACGGACAATTGGGATTGGAATTGGCGGTTTTGGAACATAAATTTCCGAATTTGAACCTCTTTTTTACCGATAAAAATATCCTAAATATTGTCGATTTTGAAGCAATGGAAAGCTATATTTCAACAAACAAGATTGATGTTATTGTGAATTGCGCCGCTTATACCCAAGTGGATAAAGCGGAAGACGTGCCAAAAATTGCCGATGAAGTGAATCATTTGGCTGTCAAAAATTTGGGATTGATTGCCAAAAAGCACCACATAAAATTAATCCATATTTCTACGGATTATGTGTTCGACGGAAATTCGGGCATTCCTTATGCGGAAACAGATGCCACAATTCCGCAAAACGCTTATGGAATCTCAAAATTAAACGGTGAAAAAGAATTGTTAAAAATCGACCCGAAGAATTCCATCATAATCCGAACTTCGTGGTTATATTCGGAATTTGGCAGTAATTTTGTCAAAACAATGTTGCGATTGAGCGCTGAAAAGGAACAGATTAAAGTAGTTTCAGACCAAATAGGATCGCCAACTTATGCAAGAGATTTGGCGGCGGTTATTTTGAAAATAATTCCGGCAATCAATAATGAAGGCCTCCAAATTTATCATTATGCGAACAAAGGCCAATGCAGCTGGTTTCAGTTTGCCGAAGCAATTATGAAAATCGCACAAAGGAATTGCCTAATTTTGCCCATAACATCAGCAGAATTTAAAACCAAGGCAAAAAGACCGAAATACAGTTTGTTAAATACCGATAAAATACAAAATACGTTTAACCTTGAAATTCCAAATTGGGAGGATGCGCTGAGGGAATGTATTTTGAAAGTTTAATGTCAGAAGACCGAAGACCTAAGTCGGAAGTTAAAAATTAAAAGCTAAGGGATAGGAATTACGAAATAGAATCATGTGAAACAATTTTCTCCCTTTAGGGCGGGGTAAAAAAATAGTTTATGAACAATTAAAAGGTTTTAAGGCAAATAATTCAACATTCAACATTTCAAAAATCGTAAATCAAAAAATACCAAAATACCAAACAAATGAAATCACTTTTAATAACAGGCGGAGCCGGATTTATAGGATCAAATTTAGTGGAATACCTCATTGAAAAATATCCGGATTATCAAATTGTGGTACTCGATTTACTCACTTATGCAGGTGATGCCGAACATTTAAAATCGGTTAAAAATGCCAAAAACTTCACCTTTATAAAAGGAGATATTTGCGACAGGGCTTTGGTGGAGCGCATTTTTCAACACCACATCATCAAAGGCGTTTTCCATTTGGCGGCAGAATCTCACGTGGACAATTCAATCCTGCGTCCCGATGTGTTCATAGAAACCAATGTAAAAGGAACTTTTACGTTATTGGATGTGGCTTATAAATATTGGATGGAAAAACCGTTTGTTTTTAAAAGCGGACTTGAAAACAGCCGTTTTTTGCACGTTTCTACCGATGAGGTATACGGAACCTTAGGTGAAACGGGCCTGTTTACCGAACAAACACCTTATGCGCCGAATTCCCCATACAGCGCCTCAAAAGCAGCCAGCGATATGATTGTGAGAAGTTACCATCATACCTACGGAATGAACACCATTATCACCAATTGTTCAAACAATTACGGACCAAAACAGCACGATGAAAAGTTAATTCCAACAGTCATCAGAAAAGCATTGGCAGGGGAACCGATACCAATTTATGGCGAAGGAAAAAACATTCGTGATTGGTTGTATGTGCTGGATCATTGCAAAGGGCTAGACTTGGCTTTTCACAAAGGGAAATACGGAGAAGTGTACAATATTGGCGGGAAAAACGAACGAAATAATTTGGAGATTGCTGAAAAAATTTGTGAAATATTGGATACCTTGGCACCGTTAAAAAACAAAATCCATAAAAGCCTGATTGCCTTTGTGGAAGATCGCGCCGGCCACGATTTCAGGTATGCCATTGATGCCACCAAAATTGAAACCGTACTGGGCTGGAAAGCCGACGAGAATTTTGAAACCGGTTTGCTGAAAACAGTGAAATGGTATTTGGACAAGTATGGCCCCCTAACTGAAAAAAGTTAAATATTAAAAGTTTAAAGCTCAAAGGTGAAAGCTGAAAGTTAAAATTCACCATGATTAACTCGCCTCTTGAGACCTGTGCTGAGCGAGGTTGCTGAGCGCGGTTGCTGAGCGCGGTTGCTGAGCGGAGCCGAAGCAGAGTCGAAGCAGATCCGAAGCAGGAGTGTGTTTTTAGTTGAAGCTAAAAAATAAAATTATTAATGTTGAATTTAGAAATAAATTACTTTTTAAGGATTCAAATCCGTAAAAGTTGCTATTTTTGAGGATTCAAATCCGTAAAAGTTGTAAATTTGATTTTAATTTACCAATAATGATAGAGAGAATACTTGAAAAAACAATAAAAAGTCAGCTCAACAAGGGCAAAGCAATTATTTTATTGGGAGCAAGACAGGTAGGTAAAACGACTTTGTTAAAAACGTTGTTTGGAAATGCGCCAGATGTATTGTGGTTAAATGGAGACGAACTAGATGTCCAGGCATTGTTTGAAACAATTTCAGCAACACGATTAAAAGCTATTTTTGGTTATAAGAAAATAATACTGATTGACGAAGCACAACGCATAAAAGATATTGGCTTGCGCATGAAATTGATAACAGATCAAATTCCAGAGGTGCAGTTGGTAGCAACAGGAAGTTCAGCTTTTGAGTTGGCCAATCAGGTCAATGAACCTTTAACTGGCCGCAAATGGGAATACAAAATGTATCCTGTTTCCTTTGGCGAAATGGTGGCGCACCATGGATTACTCGAAGAAAAGAGAATGTTGCCGCATCGCATGGTTTTCGGTTACTATCCTGATGTGATAAATAATGTTGGTGTCGAAAAGGAAATTCTTAAACAGCTGTCAAATAGTTATTTGTATAAAGATGTGCTGTTATTGGAACAAATTAAAAAACCGGAGGGCCTCATTAAACTGTTGCAAGGTCTTGCCTTTCAGGTTGGGTCACAGGTTTCTTATAATGAATTGTCGAAGTTGTGTGGCTTAGACGCTAAGACAGTCGAAAAATATATTGTTTTACTTGAGCAAACTTTTATTGTATATCGCTTAGGATCCTTTAGCAGAAACCTTCGTTCAGAGTTGAAAAAAAGCAGAAAAATATATTTTTATGATAACGGCATCAGAAATGCATTAATTGCTAATTTTAACCAACTGGAGCTCAGACAAGATATTGGTGCATTATGGGAAAATTTTGTTTTTTCCGAACGCATGAAATATTTACATTACCAGCAAAAATGGACCAATACATGGTATTGGCGAACCAAAGAACAAAAAGAAATTGATTGTATAGAAGAAAGTGACGGACAAATAACAGCTTTTGAATTCAAATGGCAACCGAATGCAAAATTTAAAGCGCCAAAATTGTTTTTGGAAAACTATCCAAATAGCCTGTTTAAAGTTATACATCGGGATAATATAGAAGATTTCTTACTTTAAAAGAAAAATTTAAAATTGATTATTTAAAAATAAAAGATAGCACGAATGTATCCCGATAGATTCGGGGTTGCACGAACGCACTACAAAAAACAGAAACAATGAGCATAAAAATAGCCATCATAGGCCTCGGTTACGTCGGACTCCCACTCGCACGATTGTTCGCAACAAAATATCCAGTTGTCGGATTCGACATCAATAAACAGCGCGTTGCAGCATTAAAAAACGGCGTCGACAGCACCCTGGAAATTTCCGGTGAATTGTTAAAAGCAGTTTTGCTAACCAAAAACCCAATAAATACCACGCTCAATTCCCCTTCTTTGGATGGGTCAGGGGTGGGTCTTTATTGCTCCTCAGATATTTCCGATATAGCCAATTGCAACTATTTCATCGTCACCGTTCCTACGCCTGTCGATAAAAAAAACAAACCCGACTTTACGCCATTGGTAAAAGCCAGTGAAACCGTGGGCAAAGTGATAAAAAAAGGAGATATTGTTATTTATGAATCTACAGTATATCCAGGCGCTACGGAAGAAGTGTGCATTCCCATCATAGAAAAATTGTCAAAACTCACTTACAATATCGACTTTTTTGCTGGCTATTCCCCTGAACGCATCAACCCGGGCGACAAGGAACATACCGTAGAAAAAATACTGAAAGTCACCTCGGGTTCCACGCCCGAAATTGGCATCAAAGTAAATGAATTGTATAAAAGTGTCATCACCGCAGGCACGCATTTGGCGCCTTCCATAAAAGTGGCCGAAGCCGCAAAAGTGATTGAAAATTCACAGCGAGACATCAACATTGCGTTTGTGAACGAACTGGCCAAGATTTTCAATTTGTTGCACATAGACACCCAGGCCGTATTGGAAGCCGCCGGAACAAAATGGAACTTCCTGCCTTTTAAACCAGGCTTGGTGGGCGGACATTGCATTGGCGTTGACCCATATTATTTGGCGCAAAAAGCGCAGGAAGTGGGTTACCATCCCGAAATTATTTTAGCCGGCAGAAGGGTAAACGACAGTATGGGACATTATGTGGCATCAGAAGTGATCAAGTTGTTTGTGAAAAACGACAAAGAAATAAAAAACGCCAAAATTTTGGTGTTGGGCATTACCTTTAAAGAAAATTGTCCCGATGTGCGAAATACCAAAGTGGTTGATGTCATTAAAAATCTGGAAGATTTTGGCACTGAAGTAACCGTGTATGACCCTTGGGCAAACCCAGTAGAAGTGATGCTTGAATATGGATTGACTTGTCATTCTGAGCTTGCTTCCCCTTCTCCTTCGGAGAGGGGGTCAGGGCCTGCCTGCCGGACAGGCAGGGGTGAGGCCTTCGACGCCATCGTTTTGGCCGTTTCACATAAAGAATTTTTAACTATGGATTTATACAAATACCTGAACAAAAGTGGTGTAATTTACGATGTGAAAGGAGTGCTTACCTGTAAGGTTCATGGAAAACTTTAAAGTCCGAAGTCCGAAGTAGGAAGTTAAATTTTAAAAGGTACCACGATTAACTCCCTCTCGAGAGGGGTTAGGAGTGTGTAAAGAATGAAGCTAAAAGTTCAAAGGTGAAAGCTCAAAGGTGAAAGCTGAAATGTTAAGGCGAAAACAAATTTCGTCATTGCGAGGAAGGTTACTGTGCGGAGCAAAAGTAAGCTGACGTGGCAACCTGTTGTGAACTACCAAAATGACCCTAAGCAACCTGTCCAAAACTAACTTAATTACCTAAGCAACCTGTTATGAACTAACGTAATGCCCCTAACCGCATCATTACGGGACAGAGTATTAAAAAAATATATTGTAAACATTTTAAACGAATTAACCAGTTTGCTGACAGAAAGAATTAATTTTGCAGAATCAGATCATTCGATTAGATTTTCCTGCCGGCCGCAGGCGGGTTTGTTTCTTTTTTGGGCGATGCAAAAAATAAAAATAAAAATTATCTTGTGAAAATAAAAATATATATTATTGCAACACATTTTTAGCGATAGGGCCAGCCGGCGCAAGGGAGAGGCAGAGTCGAAATAACGGACGTGGCAAACTGTGTATTTATTAGCAGTGTTACCATAATAACAAACAGATTGCCACAGCTTTTTTCAAAAGCTTCGCAATGACGAAATAGAAAATAATAAAATAATCGCACGACTGCAAGACATTAAAATACATGAAAAATTTCGCACTTATAGGAGCAAGTGGCTACATAGCGCCACGACACATGAAAGCCATTAAAGAAACCAACAACACTTTAATCGCGGCACTTGATAAATTCGACAGCGTAGGCATCATCGACAGTTATTTTCCAAACGCCGATTTCTTTACTGAGTTTGAACGTTTCGACCGACATATTTCAAAACTGAAATTTGAAAAAAACACGCAATTGGACTATGTGAGCATTTGCACGCCAAATTATTTGCACGATGCCCACATCCGTTTTGCATTGCGTCAGGGTGCCGATGCCATTTGCGAAAAACCGCTGGTACTCAACCCTTGGAATATCGATGCCTTGGTCAATATAGAAAAGGAAACCGGCAAAAAAGTATTCAACATCCTGCAATTGCGTGTGCATCCAAGCATCATAGCTTTGCGTGAAAAAATAGCGGCCGGTCCGAAAGACAAGATTTACGACGTGGATTTAACCTATTTAACCTCACGCGGACATTGGTATTACACCTCTTGGAAAGGTGACGTTACAAAATCAGGAGGCATCGCCACCAACATAGGCGTTCACTTTTTTGATATGCTGTCATGGATCTTTGGCGACCTCAAACAAAACATTGTGCACCTTAACACGCACGACCGCTCCGCCGGATATCTGGAGTTTGAAAAAGCAAGGGTTCGCTGGTTTTTATCCACCAATTATGAAGTATTGCCCGATGCTGTTAAAGCCAAAGGACAAACCACCTATCGTTCCATCACCATTGAAGGTGAAGAACTCGAATTCAGCGGCGGCTTTACCGATTTGCACACCGTTTCCTATCAGGAAATCATTGCTGGGAATGGGTACGGACTCGAAGCGCCGCGCCAGGCCATTGAAATTGTGCACAACATCCGCCATGCACAACCCATCGGCCCAAAAGGAGATTACCATCCCTTTGTGTTGAAACCATTGGCGAAACATCCTTTTGAGAAATAATATAAAGAAGTTAAAAGTTCACCACGATTAACTCCACTCGGGTGAAGTCTGTCCTGTCCCGATAGATTCGGGATTAGAACGGGAGGGCTAGGGGGTCAGTATCACCGGAATATCCAATTTAAATATCAACAAAGAAAAACTAATTGAAATTGCATTAGAAACAGGCTTTGTAAAACGAAAACGGCTGATTTACCCATTGGATTTTTTATCTGCTGTTTGTACTGAATCAGCAATCGGAATATCCAGTTATAATAATATCGCTGCACATATTGGTGCGGACAGTGGCTCTTGTGTGAGCAGACAAGCCCTTTGGAAAAAAGCAACAACACCTTGTGAAGATTTTTTTAAAAAGATATTGGCTCTGGTTATTACAGGTAAAATAAACACTGTCTTTGTTGAAACATTAAAAACACAAAGCAAATACAAACGAATTTTGGTTCAGGACAGTACTATTATACGGCTTCCAGCAGCATTGTTTTCAGAATTTTCAGGGGTCGCCAATGGTCAAACAAAAGTTTGTAATGCCCATGTACAATGTGTCTACGATTTGCTTTCAGAGCAATTTGTTTCTTTTTCTATTGACCCATATTCAATAAATGATTTAACAGCAGCCCCAGAAATAATTTTAGAAGCCAACGACCTTGTATTACGTGACCGTGGCTATTTAATACTTGATGAAATACAAAGACATCTTGATAACAATGCCCATTGTATCTATCGTTATAAGTTCAATATGGTTTTGAAAGATCAACTGACAGAAGAACAAATAGACCTGTTTTCCATATTAAAAAAGGAGAAATCTCTGGATATAAAAATCATGTTAAACAATAAGGCTAAAACAATTGTCCGATTACTGGCATATCCAGTATCAAAAGAAGTCGCAGACAAACGTAGAATGAAAGCAAAAAATGCCCCTCAAAAGAAGACTTAGAATCATTATCCTGGTCAATATATTACAACCATTACAGACCAAAATATTGATTATGCCTTTATATATGAAGCTTATAGCCAAGATGGCGAATTGAAATTATATTCAAATGTTGGAAAAGCAATATGGGATTTGCTAAAATTCACAATGTCTCCAGCATCCAACTTAAGATATGGCTACTTGCGCGATTAATTATGATTATTATTTGTGCTCAATTAATTTTTATACACGGCAGATTAATCGTTAAAACGGCTTTCAACAAGGACTTAAGTTTGTTGAAATTAACCAATTATTTACTTAGAAACACAAGCAAGATAGCGAATATTATGCGAGAAATAAATAACTTTGAACAAACACCCGGGAGTTGCATCAAGGCTTTGGCAAAATTTTGCGCATATAACAAGAGAAAAAAACTAAACTATCAACAAAAAATGGATGTCTTTTTTCGTTAAGTTTACGCCTATGCCCGATGGGGGCCAAATCGTTAAGGAAATATTCAAATTAAACTACAATAAATTGAAAAGTGTAATCATCATCGGCGGCGGAATCATCGGATTGTGTTCTGCTTATTATTTGGCAAAAGAGGGTCATAAAGTTATCGTTATCGACCAGTCTGACATTTCATCAGGGGCTTCATTTGTGAATGCAGGCTATATTTCACCAAGTCATGTTATTCCCCTTTCGTCGCCTGGAATGGTTGCGTCAGGGTTTAAAATGATGTTCAATCAAGCCAGCCCGTTTTATTTTAAACCACGTTTAGACCTTGATTTATTTAAATGGGCCTGGAATTTTAATAAATCTGCAACCCAGAAACACGTTAACTATGCAAGTCCGATTATTAAAGAGTTAACTGTTTTTAGCCGTGATCTTTTTCAGGAAATGAAAAACAGCGGGGTATTCGATTTTCATTTTGAAAGAAAAGGATTGTTGATGGCTTACCAAACTTCAAAATTTGAAGAAAAAGAAGCTTATATTGCCGATGTTGCAAGGGCTCAAGGACTTGATGTAAAGCAAATTGACAAAGCCAAACTAAAAGAAATGGAACCTGAAATAAAGGCAGAAGGCGCTTTTTATTATTTGGATGATGCACACAGCACACCAGATGATTTTATGAAAAAAATGCACCACTACCTTCAATTAAAAGGGGTTCAGTTTTATATGGATGAAAAAGTTTTGGATTTTGAAAGAAATGCCAATACCGTTACTCATTTGATTACTGATAAACAACGCCATCAATTTGATGAAATAATCATTGCTGCAGGTTCATGGAGTCCTATTATCGCAAAAAAACTCGGAATACAAATATTGGTGCAGGCCGGTAAGGGTTATCGCATAAATTTGAATAGACCTACCGGAATAAATTATCCGGCTATTTTAGCTGAACGAAATACTGCTGTTTCACCAATGAATGGTTTTACCCGATTTGGAGGCACTATGGAAATCGGAGGCATTAATGCGACTATCAATAAAATACGAGTGAAGCAAATTGCCGAAAATGCAAAGGCGTTTTATCCGAATATTACAATCACTGCAGAAGAAATGGAGCTAGCAGCTTGTGGATTGCGTCCTGTTTCACCCGACGGATTGCCTTATATTGGAAGAAGTAAAAAACATAGCAATGTAAGTTTTGCAACGGGCCATGCAATGATGGGATGGAGTCAGGCTCATGGTACTGCAAAATTGATTTCGGAGATTATTTCAGAAAAAACACCTTCACTAAATTTAGAACCATTTTCAGCAGAACGATTTAATTAAATAAACTTATGAGATACGCGCAAATTCCTTCGGCTTTATTTTTAAAAAACCGACAAAATTTTACGGCAAAATTGGAACCGAATTCCATCGCCATATTAACATCAAATGATGTAATGCCCAACAATGCAGATGATGAAATGGGATTTTCCCAAAACAATGATTTGTTTTATTTAAGCGGCGTTGACCAGGAAGAATCTATTTTGCTTTTGTATCCTGATGCCGCATTGCCTGCAAACAAGGAAATTTTATTTGTGAAAGAAACCAGCGATCTGATTAAAATTTGGGAAGGCGACAAATTAACCAAAGAAAAGGCTTTTGAAGTTTCGGGCGTTAAAAATGTAAAATGGCTGCAGGATTTTGACCTGACACTGCAATATTTGGCGTTTGAAGCAGACACTTTTTATTTGGGCCACAATGAACATAAAAAAACATTGACTGCTGAAATGTTGACGCAACAGGACAGAATGATTGCCAAGTGCAAAGAAAAATATCCATTGCACAATTACCGGCGCGCCGCAAAAATTACCCGAGATCTTCGCCAAATTAAATCGGAAGAAGAAATCACGTTGATGCAACAAGCCGCAAACATTAGTGTTAACGGTTTTAAAAGGGTTTTAAAAGCTGTGAAACCAGAAATGATGGAATATGAATTGGAAGCGGAGTTGACCTATGAGTTCATCAGAAATGGCGCAAAACGTCACGCATTTATGCCAATTGTGGCTTCGGGAGCAAATGCTTGTGCTTTGCATTACAATACCAATGATTCCATTTGTAAGGATGGCGATATGATATTAATGGATTTTGGAGTGTGTTACGCCAATTATAATTCCGATACTACACGTTGTTTTCCGGTAAACGGGAAATTTTCAAAAAGACAGAAAGAAGTTTACAATGCAGTGTTGCATTGTTTAAAAGAAGGTTCTAAATTGTTAAAACCCGGAGCGGTTTCAGCCGAATATGAAAAGCAAATGGCAAGTTTGGTTGAGCAGCAACTGATTAATTTGGGCGTGCTGGATGCCGAAAAAGTCAAAAATCAGGATCCGGAAAATCCTTTGTATAAAAAATACTTTATGCACGGAACGGCCCATTTTATTGGTTTGGATGTGCACGATGTTGGTTTATACACCAGGCCATTTGAAGCGGGAATGGTGCTTACTTGCGAACCCGGAATTTATATTGCCGAAGAAGGTATTGGCTGTCGGTTGGAAAACGATTATTTAATCACCGAAAATGGCAATATCAATTTAACGGCAGAAATGCCCATTGAAATTGATGAAATTGAAAACTTTATAAATGGATAAAATAAAAGCCGCATCAGCGGCTTTTATTTATTTTAATTTTTTAATGGTACAGCCAATGGCTTTGGTGTTAGTAACCTTTGGCAATTTATTGTCTAACAAAGCGTTTACGGCATCTTCAACATATCGTTCTGTAACAGCGGCAGCATCGGAAAAATTATTGTCGATGGCGCCAATATAGGCAACTTTATTGCCTTTTTTATCTTTGCTTAAAATGTAAACGTGCGGCGTTCTGGTTGCCCCGTATTGTGGATAAATTTTTTGGCCAAGATCTTGTAAATACGGAAATGTAAATCCTTTTTCTTTTGCGCGTTGTTGCATATCTTTTAAATCATCGCCTTTAATGGCTTTTGGGTCATTCGGATTTATTGCAATTACAGGAAAACCCTTGTCTTTATACATTTTATCCAAAGCAGTAATACGATCTTCGTAAGCAATGGAATACGGACAAGTATTGCAGGTGAAAATTATAATAAATCCTTTAGCGTTTTTAAAGTTGCTAAGAGAAACCATTTTACCGTCAATATTTTTTAAATTAAAGTCGGCAGCATAATTACCCACTTCATAGCCATCATTTGTTGGCTTTGACGTAAACGCCGCCAGTAAGCCAACTGCAGCTAATAAAACATATACCTTTAGTGTTTTCATCATTATTTGGTTTCTAAAAAGTTAGTTACTTCTTGTTCTAATTGTTTGTATGTTAACGATTGCTCATAAAACGTTCGTTTGTTTTTGTTATAAATTAAAGTTGCCGGTATTGCTCCGCTCCATGATTCATCCACTTTCGGAATCCAAGAATTATGGTCGGTATCAACCATCGCAATTACTTTAGATTTTAAGTTGTTTTCTATCATAAAAGGGATTAATCTCGACTCAATTTGATTTGGGAAATCTAAACTCACTAAAATAACAGTTACATTTTTTCCGGCATATAGTTTATGTAATTTTTCAAAAGCAGGCAATTCTTCTACACATGGCTTGCACCAGGTAGCCCAAAAATTAATGACATATGTTTTATCATCTGATTTGTTGAGCAGCGGTTTTAAAGTTTCGTAAGTACAGGTTTCAACAAATGGTTTTTCTTCCTCATTTATTTGGTTTGTGTCACCGTTTTCGGTATTCATTTTTGTGTCGGTTTTACAACCAACAATCATAATTAAAATAAAAATAAACCACAGTTTTTTCATAATTGGTTTTAAAAGTAGTGATTACCAGCTTCTTTATAAAACTATTAACACAACCTTAACAACACAAAAATATTTAATAATTTCAGAGATAAGTTTTACTTATTAATATTTTAACAAATTATTTGCATTTTTTGGTTCGATGTTATTTTTGATTACAAACGGTGATGGAGTAAAATTAGAATCAGTAGAAATTTTAGTTTTTAAAGATAAATTGGCGCTGTTATTTCCCGATGCCGAAATTACTAAAATGAAAGCGCTTATGGATAATAAAATGTTCAAATCAATATCAATCAAACAACTAATTGGCAACATAAAATAAATTGTTTCCCAATTTTAGCATTTATCACAAAAAAGATTAATTTAGTAGAGAATTGAATTTTTTTTGTTTTATGTTTTAAATCAAGATATTTAATTTTTGGAAACTGTCAGGCATAATGAAAAAATGTCCAGCAAAAATGCAAGGAGATATATATAAATTAACGTTTTAAACACACCTTATTTTTGGTTTAAGTTTTTGATTAACATTAATTTACATGTTTTTAGCGCGAAGAAAAAATCAATTAAGGTCGCAGGTAATAATATTGCGGAAAGAAAAGGGAATTAAAAAATCCTACTAGTTGAAATATTTATCGTCAAATAATAAATAATGAAGGAATCTATTCTCATAGGATTGTTACAAAATGCAGCTTTATTGATTGCCTTTTCAATGCTTTATCAAAATTTTTGGATTAAGCATGAAGGACCTAAGAGCATTTCTGAAAAAATTATTGCCGGACTCGTTTTAAGCAGCATAGGTATTATTTTAATGTCTACGCCTTGGATGATGGTTCCGGGAATCACATTTGACATGCGTTCTGTGCTACTTTCAGTTGCTGGCTTATTTTTTGGCCCAATTCCCACTGTCATTGCGATGTTGGCCACAGGAATTGTTCGTTTATCTATTGGCGGCAGTGGTTTGTGGATGGGTTTGGCAGTTATTATCACTTCAGGATCAATAGGTTTGCTTTGGAGAAAATTTAGGCCAAATTGGAAATCCAATAACTATTACATGGAACTGTTGGCATTGGGATTGGCTGTGCACCTAATAATGTTTGCGCTTACAGTATTGTTGCCACCCGATATGATGTTTCCAACCTTTAAAGTCATTGCAATTCCACTTATATTTATTTATGCTCCTGTGACCATGTTGCTTGGTATTTTAATGGTTAATCAATATAAAAACTGGCAAAATGAATTGGCGCAATTTAAATTACAGGAATATGAACGCCGATTTACGCAAATATTGGAAAGCGGCAATGTGTTGTCGCTTATGCTGAATAATGATGGAACCATTAATTTTTGCAATGATTATTTGTTGAGAATTACCGGTTATGAAAGGGAAGAAGTAATGGGAAAAAACTGGTTCGAGGTATTTGTGCCAGATGATAACAGAAGAAAATTGATGGAGCTTTTTTTCGCAGGCATGAAAACAAATGAATTTTCAAAAAATTTTGAAAACCCTATATTGACTAAAACAGGGGAGGAATTATACATTTTATGGAATAATATTGCATTAAAATCGGATGAGCGCGAAGTATTGGGATCTGCCAGCATAGGCGTAAATATCACCGAAAGCAAAAGGCATGAAAAAATGCTTGAAGAAAAAAATGCGGAAATAGAAGCGCAAAACGAAGAGTATAAAAAAATAAATCAGGAATTAAGGCAAGCTAAAGAACAAGCGGAACAAAGCGACAGATTAAAATCGGCTTTTCTTGCCAATATGAGCCATGAAATTCGCACGCCAATGAACAGCATTCTTGGTTTTTCAGATTTGCTGAAAGAATCAAAACTAACAAGTGAAAAGCAGCAACAATATATTGCCGTTATTGAGCATAGCGGAAAACGAATGCTCAATATTATAGATGACATTGTTTTGATCTCAAAGATTGAATCAGGAAATGTCGAAATTCATAATTTTAAATGTAATATTAATGAGCAAATAGTAAGAATATACGATTTATTTAAGGAAGAAATCGCACAAAAAGGAATTGATTTCAGCTATAAAAATGCATTATTGGACAGTGAAGCAATTATCAATACAGACGACGAAAAAATATATGCGGTACTTGTAAATTTGATAAAAAATGCCATAAAATTCACCCATAAAGGTTCTGTTGAATTTGGCTACATCCTAAAAAAAGATAGTGTTCCGGCCGAACTCGAGTTTTTTGTAAGAGATACTGGAGAAGGTGTTCGCCAAGAACAAAAGGAACTAATCTTTGAAAGGTTTAGGCAAGGAAGTGAAGCACTTAACAGAAATTATGAAGGCGCTGGATTGGGATTGACTATTTCTAAAGCTTTTGTGGAGATGTTGGGGGGAAGAATTTGGGTTGAAAGTGAAATTGGAACCACTATTTTTTACTTTACAACGCCTTATGGCATAAAATAATGGATACAATTATGAAAAAAGAAATTAGTGAACGGCTTCAATCTAAAGATTTAAAAATATTAATTGTTGAAGACGATCCAACATCAGAAATGATGCTCGAAATAATGATTGAAGATTATTGTAAAACACCTTTAATTGCGTTTAACGGATTGGAAGCGGTTAGGTTATGCAAAGAGAATCCCGACATAGATTTTGTGTTGATGGACATTAAAATGCAAGTATTAAATGGCTATGAAGCTACAAAGCAAATAAGAAAGTTTAATAAGGACATCATTATTTTCGCGCAAACAGCTTTTGCGTTGCCTGGAGACAGGGAAAAAGCAATTGAGGCCGGCTGCAACGATTATATCTCAAAACCGTTCAGCCAATGCGAATTGAAAGGATTAATAGAAAAGTATATTAAGATTTAGTAAAATTCATTGAGTAAAAAATATATTATAAAAATGAAGTTTTATAAATCCCTAATTTTATTTGTTTTCTTAAGTTTTTCAATCGTTTCATGCAAAACTGTTGCATTGGATTCTGTTGAAATTTTAACTTTTGAACAAAAACTTTCAACCCTTTTCCCAACGGCTGAAATTACCGAAATGGAGGCCAATGATCATTTTACAAAGGCATTCCAAATTGTTTTGGACCAGCTGTTGGATCATAAGAATCCTGCCGCAGGAACTTTTAAGCATTATGTTTATGTATCGCATTCCGACACAAAAATGCCGACTGTTTTAATTACCGAAGGCTATAATGCGAATCCGAGCACTTATGAATTAAGCAAAATATTCAAAGGAAATCAGGTTCAGGTTGAATATCGTTTTTACGGAAAATCGCGTCCCGATACCATTCCCTGGCAGTATTTAAAAAATGACCAGGCCATTGAAGATTATCATAAATTGGTCACCAAATTGAAACGATTGTACACCGGAAAATGGATTTCTGCTGGTATCAGCAAAGGCGGTGAAACCGTATTAATTTATAAATCTAAATACCCTTGGGATGTTGAGGTTGCTGTGCCTTATGTGGCGCCGTTGATAAACGGGCAAGAAGACATAAGAACTGAAAATCACATTAAAACTGTTGGAAGCGATGCCTGCAGAGCAAAAATTGCTGAATTTCAAAGAGCTGTATTAAAAAACAGAGAAGCTGTTTTAGTGGAAATCATGAATTATACGTTCGATAAAAACATGAGTTTTACGGAACTTTCTGTGGATGAAGCTTTGGAATATGCCGTATTGGAATTTCCTTTTTCATTTTGGCAATGGGGCGGGAATTGTAATGAGATTCCTGAAGAAAATGCTACTGCCGCTAAAATGTTCCAATATATTAACGACATTGTGGGAATTTCTTTTTATAACGATCAAACATACACGGAATTACTGCCATCTTATTATCAGCATTTAACGGAATTGGGTTATTACGGATTTGACACCACGCCGGTGAAGGATTTGTTAAAAGTGGTTCACAACCCAACAAACAAACGTTTTGCGCCAAAAAATGTAGACTTAACCTACAATCCGGATTATATCAATGAGGTGCGCGATTTTGTGGAGAATAAAGGAAATAAAATTCTTTATATTTATGGAGAATTTGACACTTGGGGCGCTTGTGCACCAAATCCGAAACCTCATGTGAATGCCTTGAAAATGGTGTTAAAGGAAGGTTCGCACAAAACCAGAATCGCCGATTTTTCAAAAGAAGACCAACAACTCATTTACGATAAATTGCAAAACTGGCTGGGATACAGTGTCACTATTTATCCGCTGGAAAAAACCCCCTAACCCCCGAAGGGGGAAAAGGGAGTGATAAAATATATCAGATTACGTTTTTTAATTATATCAGCAAAAGTAAAAACAGTAATGAGGTTGATTATTAAAAGTCTAGAAGCCAAAAAACATCAATAAAAATTATCCAACAATATTTTTCTGACTTTTATAAAATGCGTCTGCCTGAAATTGCAAAATTTCACGTGCTTTTTGTTTTTTGTAATTGTACAGTTCTTTTTCATCGGCCAATTCGTTGTAAATGGCTTCATTGAGCGCATCATCTGTAACCAATAGTTTTTCACGCTGATTTGCTTTTTGCTGCACCCAGTCTCTTACCGAATTTTCTACATCTTGCGTTTTGAAATCGTACTCACCTTTTGGGGCGATTAATTTTGCCAAAATGGGGGAAGTTTCAATGGCTAAAAACAACAGAAAAATAAAAAATGATGGCAGCCAAGGCAATTTTCCCAAAGCATTTATTCGCGCCATCAATCCGTCAAAACCATCAATAATCGGTTGTGTTGCGGTGATTTGTGTGGTTTGTTGTTTGATTAAAGCGCCAATTTTTGTTTCATTTTCTGCAATTTTTGCTTTATTTTCTGTTTTTATTTGCTGCAATTCGGCCAAAGCAGCATCGTGTTTTTCGCGTTTTTCTGCATAAACCGGACCTTTTCCGAGCAGTTTGGTTCCTTTTCTGCCTTCAGCTTCGGCGATATAGGTTTCATATAAGGCATTCGTTTCCGTTTCTTTGGTGTCAATCTCTTGTTTTAAACCGGTTATTTCGTTTTGGAGCGTTTTAATTCCCGGTGAAAACTGGTTGGCGATTTGCGCTTTGTTTGCCAGCGTAAAATCGTTTTTTTGCGTTAGCAAAACCTGGTTGATCTCTTTTTCAAAAATCTTTATTTCCAAAGGTTTTGAAATCACCACCGCAATAATGATGGCCAATATGATTCGTGGTGTTGCCTGCCAAATTTCTTTCCATTTGGAATCGCTTTTTTTGATGGTGGAAACAATAAATCGGTCTAAATTAAAAATGAGCAATCCCCAAATAAGTCCGAAAAAAATGGCGGTATAGTAATTGTCGAAAACGGTAAATAGCGCATAACTTGAGGCAATAAAAGCCATAACTGCGGTAAAAAACACGGTTCCGCCAATACCTGCATATTTAATTTGTTCGGCTTTTGAACTTGTTTTTAGGATATCGGTATCTGCGCCGGAGCACATCCAAAAGAATTGATTAAGCATAACATAGTAGTTTGTAATGCAAATAACGTAAAAGTTCTTGAAATATTTTATTAAAGAATTATTAAATTTAAGGAGTACTTAAAGTGCCTAAAGTTTGAAGTACTTAAAGTTATAAAAGCTTTTTCAAATTAAATCAAACTTTAGTATAATTTAAAGGGCGGAAAATTAAAATAACAACAGAATTGGATTTTTATTGCATATTCAATGATGAAAGAGTTAATATTAATGATTGGCCGCATCTTGTCCGTTCTAAAAGTTAAAAAATGAATTGTTTTTTTTAAGAAATATCATTCTCTAATGACAAAATCAAACTCCCTTTCCTTCGGAAAGGGCTGGGGATAGGAGTAAACGATTAAACAAAAAAAGAAGCTCAAATTTACAACGCAAATTTGAGCTTCTTTTTGTTACGACATTTCCGTAAAATATTTGTAAAATAACGGAATGGTTTCTATGCCTTTCAGGTAATTAAAAATACCAAAATGTTCGTTTGGCGAATGGATGGCATCGCTGTCTAATCCAAATCCCATTAATATCGTTTTGCTTTTCAGTTCTTTTTCAAAAAGCGCCACAATAGGAATACTTCCTCCTGAACGTTGCGGAATAGGAGCTACGCCAAACGATTCCTGATACGCTTTGCTTGCGGCTTTGTACCCAATGGTGTCAATTGGTGTCACATAACCTTGTCCGCCGTGATGCGGTTTTATGATCACTTTCACCGATTTTGGCGCGATTTTTTCGAAGTGATTTTTAAACAATTCGGTAATTTCCTGCCAATCTTGGTTTGGCACCAAACGCATAGAAATTTTTGCGTGTGCTTTTGCTGTAATCACTGTTTTTGCACCTTCGCCAATATAACCACCCCAAATTCCGTTTACATCCAAAGTTGGGCGAATGGAATTTCGTTCGTTGGTGGTGTAGCCTTTTTCGCCATAAACTTCTTCTATGTCCAATGCTTTTTTATAGTCGTCCAATGAAAACGGCGCTTTTGCCATTTCTGCTCTTTCTTCTTTCGATAAATCTGCTACTTTATCATAAAAACCTGGAATGGTTACGCGGTTGTTTTCATCGTGCAAAGAAGCGATCATTTTGGCTAAAATATTGATAGGATTGGCGACTGCGCCACCGTACAAACCAGAATGTAAATCTCGGTTCGGACCGGTAACTTCGACTTCAACATAGCTCAAGCCGCGCAAACCGGTGGTTATTGAGGGTTGTGAGTTTGAAATCATACCGGTATCGGAAATCAAAATAATGTCGTTGGCCAATTTTTCCTGGTTGCGTTCCACGAACCAAGCCAGACTAACGGAACCAATTTCTTCTTCGCCTTCAATCATAAATTTCACATTGCAAGGAAGCTGGTTGGTTGAAATCATATACTCCAGCGCTTTCACGTGCATATAAACCTGGCCTTTATCGTCGCAAGCGCCGCGGGCAAAAATTGCGCCATCGGGATGGATTTTAGTTTTTTTGATTACCGGTTCAAATGGCGGCGAATGCCAAAGTTCAATGGGATCGGCTGGCTGAACATCATAATGTCCGTACACAAGAATGGTCGGCAAATTTTTGTCGATTATTTTTTCCCCGTAAACGATTGGGTTTCCCGGAGTTTTGCATATTTCAACTTTGTCGCAACCCACTTTTTCCAGTGCAGATTTTATAGCGTCGGCAGTTTTTAAAATATCTTTGCTGAAAGCAGAATCGGCGCTCACGGATGGTATTTTTAGCAGTTCAATTAATTCAGCGATAAAGCGGTCTTTATGCTGATTTACATAAGATTTTATATTTTCCATGTTACTATATTTATAAGTCCAAATTTACGTAATTTTTATTTGATTGAATTTATTGAAAAAAGAGTAGGATGTACTTTGCAATTTGTAAGTATTGTG
>JAUYUA010000031.1 GCA_030694935.1 Lutibacter sp.
AACGGGTCGTAGAGGAACTCGAGCACCTGATAAGAAAGGAGATGCTCCAAAAACGAAAACCAAACAGAAAATATGACAGGAAAACCAAACAAGGAAGGTATAGAAAATATAAATAAATATGTAAAGTTAGCGCCATTACTCCTTTGGAGGGGTGTCCGAAGGACGGGGTGGTTTTTCTCCATATTCTTCAACAATATATTTTTCCAACGCCATCATTACAAACGAAAGATTTTTCTTAACATCTATATCTTGAATTCTATACACCTTCAATCCAAGATTTTCTAAATACAGTTGCCTTTTTGCGTGGTATTCCGCTTTGTTATCATGGCTGTTTCCATCAATTTCTATTACCAATCCTAAAGTTTTAACGTAAAAATCGACGATGTAATTCCCTATAATTCGCTGCCTATCGAAATCAATTTTGTAAAACTTTCTTTTATGCACTTGTTGCCAAAACAAAACCTCTGATAAAATTCCTTCCTTCCTTTTGCCTTTCGTCAATCGGGAAAGTGCCGGATTGTAAGGTAGATTTTCTACAAAGTTTCTTATAATTGGGATGTTATTGATGGTGGCGGTAATATCATAAAGGACCACCCCGCCCTGCGGGCACCCCTCCGGCGGAGGGGAATTTTTTTCTTTTGTTGTGTAATTTTTCTTATCCATTGCTGAGCCAATATATTAATTTAAAATTAAATATTGATTCTTAGCCAGATAGACTTTCCAGATAAATAAAAACTTACACCACTTTCAGCAAAAAATAGCTTTTTTTACCGCGTTGCAACAACACAAATTTATCGGCAATTAAATCATTTTTGGTAATCACAAAATCTTCGGTTACCTTTTCTTTGTTAACAGATATTGAATTTTCACTTAAAGCCCTGCGCACTTCGCCATTCGATTTCAGAAAACCATAATCGGCAAAAGCGGCCACAATACCTAAACTTTTTTCGATTGCTGATCGTTCAATTTCCGCTTGCGGAACGCCTTCAAAAACATCTAAAAATGTTTGTTCATCCAATGTTTTTAAATCATCGGCGGTTGAGTTCCCAAACAAAATATTGGAAGCTTTAATGGCATTTTCATAAGCTTCATTTCCGTGGGTCATCACCGTGACTTCTTCGCCAATTTTCTTTTGCAGAATGCGTAAATGTGGCGTTTCTTTGTGCTCGGCAATTAAAGTTTCAATGGTTTGTTTGTCTAAAAAAGTGAAAATTTTAATATAATTTTCGGCATCTTCATCAGAGCAGTTTAGCCAATATTGGTAATATTTGTAAGGCGATGTTCTGTTGGCATCCAACCAAACGTTTCCGCCGGCCGTTTTTCCGAATTTTGTGCCGTCGGCCTTGGTGATTAATTTACAGGTTAACGCATACGCTTTTCCTTGCGATTTTCTTCTGATTAGTTCTGTTCCAGTGGTGATATTTCCCCATTGGTCGGAGCCGCCCATTTGAAGTTTGCAGTCTTTTTCTTTGTATAAATGATAAAAATCGTAGCCCTGGAACAGTTGGTAAGTAAATTCCGTAAAACTCATTCCGGTTTGAGAATCGGAATCAAGGCGTTTTTTTACCGAATCTTTCGCCATCATATAATTTACGGTAATGTGTTTGCCAATGTCGCGCACAAATTCAATCAATGAAATTTCTTTCATCCAATCATAATTGTTCACCAATTGCGCGGCATTTTCAGAAGTGCTGTCGAAATTTAAAAAACGTGCCAGCTGTCCTTTTACGCCGGCCACATTTTTGGCCAAAGTTTCTTCATCCAGCAAATTGCGTTCTTCAGATTTTCCCGACGGATCGCCTACCATTCCTGTGGCGCCTCCAACCAAAGCGATTGGGTTGTGTCCCGCTTGCTGAAAATGCATCAGCAAAATAATTGGCACCAAACTTCCAATATGCAACGAATCGGCTGTTGGATCAAATCCAATATATCCGGTTGTTTTATTTTTCAGTAAATATTCTTCAGTTTCGGGCATTATATCGTGTAACAAGCCTCTCCAACGCAGTTCTTCAACAAAATTCATCATCAAATTTTTAAATTTCAGCAAAGATAAAATTTTACTTGTTAGTTACTGCTTTTAGCGGTTGGTTTTTTAAAGCGATGTTTTGCGTGCTAAAAACAAACATTTTTTATACTTTCGTTGTATGATTTTAGTAACTGGAGGAACAGGTTTGGTAGGTTCGCATTTGTTGTATCAGCTTTCTTTGGAAAATGATGCGATAAAGGCGATTCATAGAAAAAATAGCGATTTACGCGCCGTAAAAAATGTATTTCAATATTTTTCTTCAGATTATGAGGCGCTTTTCCAAAAAATTGCTTGGGTTGAAGCTGATATTACCGATATTATTTCTTTGGAAGAAGCTTTTAAAGATGTAACGGAAGTTTACCATGCTGCAGCCTTGGTTTCCTTTAATTCGAAAGATTACAAGGAAATGAACGAAATTAATATTGAAGGCACTTCAAATATTGTTAATTTTTGTATTGCAAATAAGGTTAAAAAATTATGTTTTGTAAGTTCTATTGCCACCATTGAAAAATCGGTCACCAGCCAAATGATGGATGAAACCGACGAATGGAATATGGAGAAAGTAAGTTACGGATACGCAATGACAAAATATGCTTCAGAAATGGAAGTTTGGCGCGCCTCACAAGAAGGTGTTCCGGTTGTAATTGTGAATCCGGGTGTTATTTTGGGTGCTGGTTATTGGCGCCAGGGATCGGGCGCAATATTTTCAAAAATTTATAAGGGATTTAATTTTTATACGGAAGGCGTTACCGGATTTGTTTCTGTAAATGATGTGGTAAATGTCATGTTATTGCTTATGAAAAGTGATATCGTTAACCAACGCTATATTTTGGTGGCCGAAAACAGCAGTTTTAAAAATATTTTTAATCAGATAGCGCAAAATTTCGGAAAAAAACCTCCTTCCGTAAAAGTCACAAAATTAATGAGCGCCATTGGCTGGCGACTGGAAAAATTCAAGTCGGTTTTCACCAACATTCCTGCAACGCTTACCAAGCATGCCGCAAAATCCATTCATGAAAAACGATATTATTCTTCAGAAAAAATAAAAACGGAATTAAATTTTAATTTTGAATCTATTCCCGAAACCATAAAAAGTGTTTGTGCGATTTATAAAAAGGAGATTGGGTAAATAACGATTACTTTGGAAGACTTTTTAAAGAATCAATTTTAAGTGGTCTTTTAAGCGGTTTCTTAAAATTTTTCTTAAAATTTTCCCGAATATTTTTCATGGAATCATTTTTAAGAGAATCCTGTAATTTAATTTCAGTGTCTAGTTTCTCTTTCAAAGCCTTAAGTCGTTCGTCAACTTTTCTCAGAATTTTCTCGTAGTCATCAATTTGAGAAGTGTAGTAATAATTGCTTTCTTTAAAACGCGTGCTGTCGATTCCGTATTTTTCAAAAATCAAAGGGAAATAATTTACGTTACGCTCAAGATTGATGTTTTTGATATTTTCTGCCCCTGCAGCAATAAGCATATCCGTAATCAAATCCTCCATCTGATTTTTTGGAATCAAATTATCGGGCTTTTTAATAATGGTATTGCTGGTGCAAGCCATAAAAAAAACACTTAAAAAAAGGATAAAACTAATTTTTTTCATTTTTTGAACTTTCAGTTTTTTGTCTTGCAGTCCCGATAGCTATCGGGATGCGGTTTTTTGGCTTTCTAACTTTTAGAACGGACAGGTCGCTACCTATCCCTACTATCAACTTCGGTCGCCCGTCTTCCCTATCTGTTAAACAATAATCTTTTACCCTTTTTGCTCTCACCATTAAATTTACCGTTGGCATATACCAAATGGCCATTTACAAATGTATGGGTAATTTTTGAGTAAAAGGTGGTTCCTTCAAAAGGAGACCAGCCGCATTTATACAAAATATTGTCTTTGGTAACGGTCCAAGGAGAAGAAATATCAACCAACACCAAATCTGCGTAAAATCCTTTTTTGATAAATCCTCTTTTTTCGATTTTGAAAATTTTGGCCGGATTGTGGCACATTTTCTCCACTATTTTTTCAATGGTAATTTTTCCTTGTTGAACCATTTTTAACATAGCGGGCAACGCGTGTTGCACCATGGGTCCGCCGCTTGGCGCTTTTGTGTACTTTTGTTCTTTTTCTTCTTTGGTGTGCGGCGCGTGGTCGGTTGCAATCACGTCAATTCTGTCGTCGAGCAATGCTTTTAACAAGCCTTCTTTGTCGTGGGCAGTTTTTATGGCAGGATTCCATTTTATAAAATTCCCCTTACTTTCATAATCACTTTCATCAAAATATAAATGATGTACACAAACTTCGGCAGTAATCTGTTTTTTTTCTAACGGGCCTTTATTTGAAAAAAGTTCTGTTTCCTTTGCGGTAGACAGATGAAAAACATGCAAACGCGCCCCTGTTTTTTTTGCCAGTTTAATGGCTTTGGATGAGGAGATGTAACAAGCTTCTTCGCTTCTTATTTTTGGGTGAAATTTCACGGGAATATCATCACCGTATTCTTTCAAATAGGTTTCCATATTTTTTTTAATGGTCGCTTCATCTTCACAGTGAACCGCAATGAGCATTTTTGTGGAAGAAAATATTTTTTCCAACGCCTTTTCGTCATCAACCAGCATATTTCCTGTTGAGGAACCCAAAAACAATTTAATGCCTGCAACATTCGCCGGATTTGTTTTTAGCAATTCTTCTAAATTATCGTTTGTGCCGCCAAACATAAATGAATAGTTGGCATACGATGTTTTGGCAGCAATTTCAAATTTTTCTTCCAACAGTTCCTGCGTGGTGGCTTGCGGAACGGTATTTGGCATTTCTATAAATGAAGTGATTCCACCTGCAATGGCTGCCTTGCTTTCCGATTCAATGGTTGCTTTATGCGTTAATCCCGGTTCGCGAAAATGAACCTGATCATCTATCAGTCCGGGAATTAAATATTTTCCTTCAGCGTCAATAATGGTGGTATCTGCCGATTTTGAACTGATTGAGGTGTCAATGTCCACAATAAATTCTCCATCTATTAGTACATCGCCATCAAATATCTTTCCTTCGTTTACAATACGGGCATTTTTAATAAGCAGTAAACTCATAATCCTTTTCTTTTTTATTTTAGCAAGTTTTCCATTCGCATTTTTATGACCCCAAATACGGCTTCTGAAATGATGGAACCGCTCATTTTTGAGGTGCCTTTTTTTCGGTCGGTAAAAATAATGGAAACTTCCTTATGTTTAAATTTTTTCTTCCAAGCCTTAAATTTCATTTCAATCTGAAACGCATAACCCACAAATTTTATTTTATCCAAATCTATATTTTCCAAAACTTTGCGTTTATAGCAAACAAACCCCGCGGTGGTGTCGTAAATGGGTATTCTAGTAATGAACCTTACATATTTAGAGGCAAAATACGATAAAAACAATCGTTTAAAATCCCAGTTAATCACGTTAATCTTATTGTTTAAATACCTTGATCCTATTGAAAAATCGGCGCCATCTTCAGCACAGGCGTTATACAATTGAATTAAATCGTTGGGATTGTGCGAAAAATCGGCATCCATTTCAATAATATAATCATAATTTTTAGAAATCGCCCACTTAAATCCGTGAATATAGGCGGTTCCCAAACCGTTTTTCTCTTTCCTGACTTCTAAAAATAAATTCGAAAATTCTTGTTGTAAAATGGTGACAATATCTCCTGTTCCATCTGGGGAACTGTCGTCAACAACCAATATATCGAATTGCTTTTCCTGAGAAAATATAGCCCTGATGATGGATTCAATATTTTCTTTTTCGTTATAAGTTGGAATGATTACTAGGGTATTCGACATAAATTAAAATTACGGGGCAAAGGTAAAACAAATTATCACTAATTTTGCGTTAAAATAATAACATACTTCATGTTTGAGGCGAAAGAAATAGTACACCAAAATCATCATTGGGTTTCACTTGTTTTTTTGGCGATTCTTATTTTTTTAACTTGGGCAAAAGCTTTGTATAAAGACCGGTTGCTGCATACGGCCTCTTTGTTTTTCGCCAAAAAATACCTTTTTATTTATTTCAGTAAAGAAAAGAATGACATCATCAATTTATTTCAATTTTTGCTGTTTATGGTGCAAATTCTCGTGCTGTCGCTATTATTATATTTTGCGAATAATTTGTGGCAGTTTTCTGCCAAGCTAAACGCCCTTAATGGCTATTTATTGTTGGTTGCAGGTGTGGGATTGTATTTTTGTTTGCGGTATTTAATTGGACTGTTTTTAGCCGAAATTTTCAATATAAAAAACAAATACAGTAGAATTGTTTACGACAAGGTAAGCTATTTTAACAACCTTATATTGTGGGTATTGCCTTTAATAATGCTTAGTGCTTATGCCAATATTTACAAGGAAATTTTTTTTAAAATCACATTTTTTGTGTTGGTCATTTTGCTAATTTTACGGTATGTTTTAGTGCTTGTAAATAATAAAAAGCTCATAGTTAACAACTTGTTTTATTTTATTTTGTACATTTGCGCACTGGAAATAGCGCCTCTGGCAATTATTTTGAAATTAACGATTTAAAACAAAAAATTGAAGTTTATGAAAGTGAAAACAATTTTAGTTTCCCAGCCAACCCCAAAAACAGAGAACTCCCCATATTTAGAATTGTCTGAAAAGCAAAAAGTTAAAATAGACTTTAGGCCATTCATTCATGTGGAAGGTGCTTCTGCGAAAGAGGTGAGAGCCCAAAAAATTGATTTAAGAAATTATACTGCAATTATTTTAACCAGCAGAAATGCAGTAGATCACTTTTTTAGAATTGCTGAAGAAATGCGTTTTGCAGTGCCCGATGATATGAAATATTTTTGTGAATCTGAAGCGGTTGCGTATTATTTACAAAAATATGTTGTGTATCGCAAACGCAAGATTTATGTTGGCGAACGCACTTTTGCAGATTTGGCCAAACTCATTAAAAAATACAAAGATGAAAAGTTCTTATTGCCTTCATCGGATAAACTAAAAGAATTGGTTCCTGAAACCTTAAATGAGTTGGGCGTAAAATGGGAACGTGGAATTTTTTATAAAACACGGATAAGCGATTTAACGGATTTAGAGAATGTGTTTTATGATATTTTGGTGTTTTTTAGTCCGTCAGGAATAGAATCCTTATTTCAAAACTTCCCAGATTTCAAACAAAACGAAACGCGTATTGCGGCATTTGGCAATTCAACCATAAAAGCAGCTACCGATGCCGGATTAAAATGCAATATACAGGCACCAACACCCGAATCGCCTTCAATGACAATGGCCTTGGAAAAATACATTATTGAAGTCAATAAAAAGCAACACTTAGATAAATAACATAAAAAAACCGAGCTTTAACTCGGTTTTTTTTATGAAAATAAATTAGCGAAAACATCTTCCACCTTTGTGACTTTCACCACTTTGATTTTATGGTTGGTGCTGCTGATTTTATTAAATTTGGAAATAAATATTTTGTGAAATCCTAATTTTTCGGCTTCCATAATGCGTTGATCCACCCGATTCACGGGACGAATTTCTCCAGTCAGGCCAATTTCGGCGGCAAAACAAAAATCTTGCGCAATTGGCGCGTCTTCGTTGGAGGATAAAATAGCGCAGATCACCGCCAAATCAATCGCAGGATCATCAACTTTTATGCCTCCCGCAATATTCAAGAACACATCTTTTGCGCCCAATCTAAATCCGGCCCGTTTTTCTAAAACGGCCAAAAGCATGTTCAATCGTTTGGTGTCGTAGCCCGTTGCCGAGCGTTGCGGCGTTCCGTAAACCGCGGTGCTTACCAAAGCTTGAACTTCGATCATTAAAGGCCGCATTCCTTCTAAAGTTGCCGCAATGGCGGTTCCGCTCAAATCTTCTTCTTTTTGGGAAATCAATATTTCTGAAGGATTTTCAACTTCGCGCAAACCAAAAGATTGCATTTCGTAAATACCGATTTCCGCAGTTGAGCCAAATCGGTTTTTTTGTGCGCGCACTATGCGGTAAGCGTGATTTCTGTCGCCTTCAAATTGCAGCACCACATCAACCATGTGTTCTAAAACTTTTGGGCCTGCAATATTGCCGTCTTTGGTAATGTGTCCAATTAAAAGCACCGGTGTGGCGGTTTCTTTGGCGAATTTAATCAGTTCGGCGGTGGTTTCCCTAATTTGTGAAATGGAGCCTGGGGAAGCGTCAATATATTCCGTATAAAGTGTTTGGATAGAATCTATCACAACAACTTCCGGGTGTATTTCTTCTATGGCCCTAAAAATGTTTTGGGTGTTTGTTTCGGTTAAAATTAAGCAATTGGTGTTTGAATTTTGAAGGCGTTCTGCACGCATTTTAATTTGGGACTGACTTTCTTCGCCTGAAACATACAATACTTTTTTTGGGATTGTTAAGGCAATTTGCAATAACAAAGTCGATTTTCCAATTCCGGGTTCGCCGCCCAACAATGTCATAGAGCCTTTTACCAAACCGCCGCCCAAAACCCTGTCGAGTTCTTTGTTTTTGGTTGAAATTCGGTCTTCTTTATCTAAAGCTATATCGTTAATTTTTAAGGCTTTATTGACTTTTTTTGGTGAAGCGGATTGTTTCCAGTTTCTTTTTTCTTCGGATTGGATCACTTCTTCAACGATGGTGTTCCATTCGTTGCATGACGTGCATTGCCCGAGCCATTTTGCATATTGGGCGCCGCAATTCTGACAAAAAAATAAGATTTTGGTTTTGGCCATTTTAAATATTTTTTGAAGAGGTAAATATAGGAAGAATAACGCGTTGTTTTATTATTAAATAGTATTGGAAATTGAAAGTTAAATATTCAATATTGAGTCCACTATGAAAAGTGCATTTTAAGTGAAACGATATTTTTTGATCATTTTAAAAGGGCGCAATTCCTTTTGGAATTTGCCAGGTACAATAATCACGATTTGATTCCCTAAGTGAGCTATCATGGATATTAGCCAAAAAACAGCAGTAAAATCTTGATTTTCGGCTTTATTTCCATTATTATTATCCCGTTTCCCCAAATAATTCATAATCCGAACAAGATTTATCCACAGACACCTACAGAAAGACCAAGTTTTCTGCTTTATTAACCCTCTATACTTTGACTTTTGGTTGTTCAAATGTAGCCCGAATTGAAAAATGGTTGCTTCTACATTATTTCGTTTTCGCGTTTCCTCCAGAGGGCGTTCTTTCATTTTCCTTCGCATTTGTGAGGTTCGTATGGCTTGTTGGCTAAAATAATAGTATCCCTTGTCGGTCTTGATGCGGTAACGGTCTTCTTTGCTGTTTTTCTGTTTCTTGACAAGCGTTGCTATCTGTTGCACTCCTGTTTGAGTGTCGGTAACCAGTAATCCTTGTGTGGTTTGCTCTAAGTCATATCTTGATGTTGCTCCCTGTATCCCGGTATAAACCATATCGATGCCTTCACAAAACGTGTCATTGTCCGGACTTTGGTATGCCCCATCCGTAAAAACTTTGTCAATCTTTTGTCCGGTAACTTCTTTGGTAGCTTCAATAGCCTGTTCAACAAATGCTGTATCAGGCACATTGGCTTTTTCAACTATTGCGCTGGTAATCAGGTTAAGCCCTGTATCCGAACACGTTTCAGTAATATTTACACTGTATCCTTTTATTTTTTGGTCGCCTTTGTTGCGGAAAGCACCGTCAGTATCATGTGGTGACTGAACGCTTGATGAACTAATTTCTTCTTTTGGGCGAAGTTCAACCCAGTGTTCGGGCGATACTTTATATTGCTCGTTAAATACCCGTTCAAGAAGTTGGAATGCATCGGATTGCTGTCCGCTGCAAAGCTGTAATATTTTGTAAATTAATATGCCTATAGGATGCAAACGTCCCTTGATTTCGTCTTTTGTGCTACGATATACCGTTTTTTGAGGTTCTTCCTGCAGCAGTTCATCCATTTGTGCCTGCAGTTCCAAAGAGAATTCTGCCATTAAAGTTTTATCCAACCGCTTTATGAACATACATAATGCCTGATGGATAATCTCATAACGGGAAAATAACGCAATGTTGCTCCCTACCAGTTTGCTGTCCATGCGTATGTTACGCCCGTTTACTTCAAATTCCTTTACCTGTCCATGGGTAATTGAAACAAATGTCTTTTCTATCAGGTTCTCTCCGGTTTGTAGCTCATGCTGATGTATGCGCTTGCGCAAAAGGTAATAAGTTGACGGTACGGGTAACGCATCAGTAATATTGAAAAGCCCTAATGAGCTACGAACCAATAAATTAAATTGGCATTGCTCGAATAACTGCGAATCACTCCATCCGAAAGATTCTTTAAGTACCATCATCCCTAGCAAGATCCGTACAGATGAATTGGGTGCACCCATTGTTTTGCTGAATAGCACACTATAGATTGTTTCGTCAATAGGCATTAGTACTTGATTGCGAAACTGGTTGTGCCAGTATGCGGGATCGTCAAATATCTTATTTGACCTGCCTTCCAGCAATCCGGGAATATTGCTGAAGGCATCTAATTGATGGTCTTTTTCAGTTTTTATAAACATGATCTTCGCAGTTTAATTTAAAACAAATTTACATTTTTTATCCAAAAAAAACTAATTAAGTTATTGACAACCAATTGTTTATAACTTGAAAAGACGCATAAATATTTGTTCAACTTCGTGAACTTTTATTAACTATTTTTGCGTGTCAGACTTTTCGGAGTGGACTCAAAGTT
>JAUYUA010000041.1 GCA_030694935.1 Lutibacter sp.
TTTTATCCAAAAAAAACTAATTAAGTTATTGACAACCAATTGTTTATAACTTGAAAAGACGCATAAATATTTGTTCAACTTCGTGAACTTTTATTAACTATTTTTGCGTGTCAGACTTTTCGGAGTGGACTCAATATTAAAAGTTAAGTCTGAAGAGGGAAGAGGGAAGTTCAAAATGAGGACAAAGAAACATATTAGGATTAATCAGGAAAAGTGAGTTTGAGATTTAGCATATTTACAAATCAACAAATCAACGATAAAGCAATTCAACAATAAAAAGTATCTTTGCACAAAATCAAAAAACGGGAATATGAGTTTATTTCAATTTATTAAATCTAAAGTGTTTTTTAAGCAATTGCTGATGGCTTTTGTTGGCTTATTGGTATTGATTATTTTTAGTGTGTTTTGGTTAAATTTTTCAACCAACCACAATCAAAAAATTGAAGTTCCCAACTTGTCTAAAATGAGTTTGGAAGAAGTTGAACAAACTTTGGACGACTTGGATTTGAACTGGGAAGTAATAGACTCTGCAAGTTTTAATGCCGATTTCCCAAATAAATCGGTGATTGAGCAAAGTCCGGGAGCTGGTGATTTTGTGAAGGAAAACAGAAAAATTTATTTGACTTTGAATCCGTCTGGATACAAAGATGTTGAAATTCCCGATTTTTACGGCAAAACAAAAAGACAAGCCGTTTCACAATTAACAGCCATTGGTTTTAGAATAAGTACACAGGAAATTTATGTGAAAGACATTGCAAAAGACGTGGTAAGGGGATTAATATTTAATGGAAAAGATTTAATAAACGGCGATAAAATTCCGCAAAATTCTGAAATCATCTTAAAATTGGGTGATGGAAATGAAGGTGGTTCGCAATTAGATAGCCTAGAAAATACTGAAGAATTGATTATCGAATGAAAATAGACGACATAGACGAGTTAGAAAAAGAAGAATTTTACGAACATTATAGGTTTGTTGCAAGCGAAGGCCAGGAGCCATTGCGGGTGGACAAATATTTAATGAATTTTATAGAATATTCTACGCGCAACAAAATTCAGCAGGCGGCAAAAGCAGGGAATATATTGGTGAATGACATTGCCGTGAAATCGAATTACAAGGTAAAAGCAAAAGATGTTGTTCGCGTTGTTTTGGCGCATCCGCCACACGAAAATTTATTGGTTGCTGAAAATATTCCGTTGGATATTTTGTTTGAAGATGATGAGGTGATTGTGGTAAATAAACCTGCCGGAATGGTGGTGCATCCCGGTCACGGAAATTATAGCGGCACTTTGGTGAACGGATTGATTTACCATATTGAAAATTTACCCACAAACTCCAATGAACGTCCGGGTTTAGTGCATAGAATTGACAAAGATACCAGCGGATTGTTAGTGGTTGCAAAAACCGAATATGCGATGGCACATTTGTCCAAACAATTTTTTGAAAGAACCACCGAGCGTTTGTACTACGCCTTGGTTTGGGGAAATATTGATGAAGAAGAAGGAATAATTGAAGGAAATATAGGCAGAAGTTTAAAAAATCGCTTGCAAATGGATGTTTTTCCATCTGGCGAATTTGGAAAACCTGCAATTACACATTATAAAGTGCTGGAACGTTTTAGTTATGTTACTTTAATTCAGTGCAAATTGGAAACCGGAAGAACGCACCAAATTAGGGCGCATTTGAAACATATTGGTCACACTCTTTTTAATGATGAACGCTACGGCGGCGATATTATCTTAAAGGGAACTACGTTCACCAAATACAAACAATTTGTTGAAAATTGTTTTAAAACTTTGCCAAGACAAGGTCTTCACGCAAAAACATTGGGTTTTCAACATCCAATTACCAAAGAATTTTTACAGTTTAATTCTGAAATGCCAGAAGACATGCAATTGTGTTTAGAAAAATGGCGTTCCTACACCATAAATCAGAAGGAATAATTATGAAACGAGCATTACAAATTTTGACACACTTTGGAATGATTAATGGCGAACCTGCCAGCCGGCAGGCAGGCTGCATCTGTTACCGCTAAAAAATAAAATTTAAACAGATGAAAGAATTTGATGTTGAAAACTGGAACAGAAATGCGCAATACCAATTTTTTAAAACGTATGAAGATCCTTTTTTTAATATTACCGCCAATTTAGATATCACCAATCTTTACAAATACTGTAAACAACATCATTTATCTTTTTCTTTGGCATGTTTGTACGTTGCTTTAAAATGTGCCAATGATATAACCGAATTTAAACTGCGTTTAAAAAACGATAAAGTTTACTTGTACGACACCGTAAATATTGGTTCCACCGTTTTAAATGACGATTTCACTTTTTCGTTTTGCGATTTTGAGTTTCAGAAAACAATGGCTGAATTTGATATAAAAGGCAAAATAGTCCTCGAAAATCACAAAAATGGCATTGTGTTTAACGCGCAGGAAGATCAATTAGCAATCATACATTGCTCTACAATTCCTTGGATTTCTTTTACCGGATTTAAACATGCAAGAAATGGTGATGAAGGCGTGCAGGGAATTCCAAAATTGGTATTCGGCAAAATATTTACAGAAAACGAAATCAAAAAAATTCCTTTTTCGGTGGAAGTTCATCACGCTTTATTGGACGGTTATCACGTAGGATTGCTCTATGATAAAATGCAAAAATTCATTGACGAACTTGTTTAAAGAAGCAATATTTCAATAATAATTGATAAAAACACCATTATTTATATATTAATTTTTAATTTTAAGAAATCATTTAATAATCATTAAAAATCATTGTTGTCCGGTAAAAATTCATTGCAATTTAACAATCCCAATCTTAAT
>JAUYUA010000035.1 GCA_030694935.1 Lutibacter sp.
GTTTTTATAGAAGGTTTAACAGGGAATTTGAATTACGACATCAAAAAAGTGCCACTAGACACATTGCCTAAACATACTTTTATTCTTAAACCTGAAGATTTAAAAAAGGCTTTGCCACCCGATACTCACGGATTTTTAAAAGCGCCAAACGTAAACCCTTTTGCAATGGGTGGTGGAAGTATCCCAATTCCTGATGCCCGTTATGAAGCGGAACAAGCATTAAAACGAGAAATTTCACGCAAAAAACAATTCCCTTCAAAAATAATAAAACAGTTTGGGTTGGCTTATTTTACCGATAAATTGCAGATTCCAGAAGATAAAATAGACCACTTTTTGGCCTATTGTGAAGACAGAAATATTATTAATGAATTTTACAAAAATAATTTGTTGGAAGTGATTAAAATTTTGAGGGAAGAAAGTAAAAGCTATCATGAAATTAAAGAGTAAAAATATATTTGTAACTATAGCAATTTTAATATTTGTTTATTCGAATTCATTAGCGCAAAATAAATTAGTTAAACTGGAAGGTACTGTTAAAAGTGACTCAATAGTTTTACAAGACATTAACGTCATAAATTTAACCTCAAATTTAGGAACGTCAAGTGATAAATACGGTAATTATACAATCTACGCATCCATTGGAGACTCTATTCTATTTTCTTCAATAGTTTACAGGCGACGTATTATTAAAATTTCAAAAAGTCATATTGAAAGTAAAACTCTTATCGTTTATCTTGAGCAGGGTATAAATGAGTTAGATGAAGTTGAAATTGGACAAAAAATGCGACTAAACTTAGGGAAAGTTTCTGTACCAAAAGGAACTATTTTAGATAATGATAACATTACCTTAAAGAAAGCACCGAATTCCAGAAAATTTACAGATCCAACGTATGGTAATTCTGGAGTTGATTTTGTTGAAATTTCTAAATTACTGACCAATTTGATATTTCAAAAAAGAAAAGCAAGGAAAGATGAAGAGAAGGATATTAAAAAACAAAAACAAATTTTTCTTAAAGCTATTTTTGAGAATATAGGTGTAGATTTTTTTACAGTTCACCTAAACATGAAAGAAGAAGAAATTTATTTGTTTTTAGATTATTGTGAAGAAAATGGATTAAGCAACTTTTACAATAGTGATGAATTTTTGATTAAAAATTTTATAATAAAACAAAGTAAAAATTACCATTCTCTCAAAAATTAATACTTTTATGTAACCAAAATCACTCTTTTTTGGAATACTTTTTGTTTATTAGCCATCATATTTAACCCTTTATGCAATTAAAAAAATTTATTGTCATTTTATTGGTTCTTCCCTTGTTTGCTTTCACAATGCACAAATATTATGTGAGTTTATGCGAAATTGAATATCTTAAAGAAAAGCAATCCGTCCAAATAATTTTGGGTGTTTTTATAAATGATCTTGAGTTTACACTCAATAAAAACATCGGAAAACAATTAAATTTGGCCAGTAAAACAGAAGTCGAAAATGTTGATGAATACTTCAAAAAATACCTAAGTGAACATTTATTGGTCTCCGTTAACAGTAAAAATCAATCCTTCAAATATATAGGAAAAGAATATGACGGCGATATTGTGAGGTTTTACTTTGAAATATCAGGTATCAAGGAATTTAAATCTATTGAAATCACCAACAATATTTTAATTAATGAATTTCCCGACCAAAAGAATATCGTAAAAATCAAAGTGAAAGATTTCAATAAAACTTTTTATCTCAACAAATCAAATAATAAAAGTTTTTTAAAATTGTAATGATAAATTCAAAGCATCATTAAAAAATAATTAAATTGTGCCAACTATAAAAACCAATCCTATAAAATGAAAAAATTATTAGTTGCAGTCCTATTGACTGTTTTCTCCACCTCCTTTTTCGCCCAAGAAATTGAGCAAAAAACAACGACTAAAAAAGCACATTATAACGAAAGCAAATTTAAGCAATTACACGAAGAATTGCCCACACCAAATAATGAACATAGAGCTTCTGGCGCACCCGGACACGAATATACGCAGCAGCAAGTTGATTATAAAATGAACATTGTTTTGGATGAAGAGAACAATAAAATATTTGGTGATGAAACCATTACTTATTCTAATAATTCCAAAGATAATTTAGAATATTTATGGGTACAGTTAGATCAAAATATGCGTGCTCCGGATTCCAATACGCCTGAAATTAGTGGTGGCGGACCAGATGTGATGTATTCACCTTCAAAATTTACAAAAACCTTTATGGGAAAACCTTTTCAAGGAGGTTTTAACATTGAATTTATAAAAGATGTCAACGGAAAAGAGGTAAGCTACCTGATTAATAAAACAATGATGCGCATCAATTTGCCAAAGCCATTGGCTTCCGGAGAAAAATATGTTTTCAAAATAAAATGGTGGTACAATGTTAACGATTATATTGTTGATCGTGGTCGCTCGGGCTATGAACCTTTTCCTGACGGCAATAATTTATACGTAATTGCGCAATTTTTTCCGCGATTGGCAGTGTACAACAATGTTGAAGGATGGCAAAATTTACAATTTACTGGACGAAGTGAATTTGCTTTGGAATTTGGAAATTATGAGGTTACCATAACCACGCCAAAAGACCATATTTTAAACGCAACTGGTGTGCTTCAAAATCCGAAGGATGTGTTCACTTCAGCCCAACATAAAAGATACGAAGATTCAAAAACCGCCTTTGAAAATCCGGTTTTTATTGTAACGCCCGAAGAAGCTTTAGCCGCTGAAAAAGGAAGATCAAAAGAAACAAAAACCTGGAAATTTTATGCTGAAAATGTACGAGATTTTGCATTTGCCACCTCAAGAAAATTAATATGGGATGCGATGGCCGTAAACCTTAACGGAAAAACGGTGATGGCTTACTCTTTATATCCAAATGAAGGAAATCCGCTTTGGGAAGAGCATTCAACAAGAGCTGTGGCGAATACCTTAAAAGTATATTCTGATTTTACGTTCGATTATTCTTATCCGCAAGCAACTTCTGTAAATGCCGATCGCCAAGGAATGGAATATCCAATGATTTGCTGGAATTTTGGAAGGCCTGATAAAGATGGCAAATATTCTGACAGAACAAAAAAGGGAATGATTGGCGTTATCACACACGAAGTTGGGCATAATTTTTTCCCGATGATTGTGAATTCTGACGAGCGTATGTGGACTTGGATGGATGAAGGCATCAATTCATTTGTTGAAATTTATGCAGAATATATTTACGACCCAGTACTTTTTCCTTTAACTGATTACCCAAAAAATATCGTCGGATATATGTCTGGTGACCAAAGCGGTTTGGAACCAATTATGTCACAAGGCGAAGATTTAACCAACTTTGGGTCAAATGCATACGGAAAACCTGCCGCCGGTTTATTTATTTTAAGAGAAACCGTTATGGGCCACGAATTGTTTGACCACGCGTTTAAAACGTATGCACAGCGCTGGAAATTTAAACATCCCACGCCTGCCGATTTCTTTAGAACGATTGAAGATGCTTCTGCAGTAGATTTAGATTGGTTTTGGAGAGGTTGGTTTTACACAACAGGCGCCAATGATATTGGCATCAAAGAAGTTAAAAAATATTATGTGACCGACAAGCCAACAAAACGTGCTGAAAATATGGCAAAAAGTTACGGCATTACCCTAGACAAACTGCCTCCGTCATTGTATTTGGTATCAGAAGACAGTCCGGAATTTAATAATGATTCAATATCAAAAAAACCGGAAGATTATAATTTATTGAGCGATTATATTAATCAAAATTTTTCTGCGGAAGAAAAAACAACATTAAAAGCGCCTAAATATTTTTATGAATTGGTTTTTGAAAAACCGGGCGATTTGGTGATGCCAATTGTTGTTGAATTTGAATATGAAGACGGCACCAAAGAACGCAAACAATATCCGGCAGAAATTTGGAGATTAAATGATGCAGAAATCACTAAAGTTTTTCCATCAAGCAAAGCAATCGCCAAAATCACCATTGATCCCGATGAGCAAACTGCGGATGTGAATTTAAGCAACAACAGCTGGCCTAAACAAACAGAAAACAAATTTGAGAAATTCAAAAAAAATCAAATTAAATCTTAATTAAATGAGCCGTTCATTTGGGCGGCTTTTTTAATTCTTTATATTCAAAATATTTAAATTCATGAAAAAATCACTGCTTATATCTTTGCTTATACTCACTGTAATTTTACCTGTTAATGCCCAAGAAACAACAACTCAAAAAGCGCATTACAACAACAGTAAATTTAAACAATTACACGAAGAGCTTCCAACGCCAAACAATGAACACAAAGCTTCAGGAGCGCCCGGACATGAGTATACGCAACAACAGGTAGATTACAAGATTGACATCATTTTAGATGAGGAAAAGAATCGAATTTATGGCGAAGAAACCATAACCTATCACAACAATTCAAAAGATAATTTAGAATATTTATGGTTGCAGTTAGATCAAAATATGCGTGCGGCAGATTCTAAAACGCCTGATATTAATCAAACCAAAATAAGTGACTTATACACACCCAAAGAATTTTATAAAAATTTCATAAATGCACCTTTTGATGGCGGCTTCAAAATTGATTATGTAAAAAATATGGATGGCAGCGACGCTTCTTATTTCATCAACCAAACCATGATGCGCTTAAATCTGGACAAACCATTGGCTTCAGGAGAAAAATTTTCATTTAAAATTAAATGGTGGTACAATATAAATAACCATATAGAACAAGGAGGCCGTTCCGGGTTTGAACATTTTCCTGCTGATGGGAATAACAATTATGTAATTGCCCAATTTTTTCCGAGATTATGTGTTTACAACAATGTGGAAGGATGGCAAAACCTGCAATTTTGGGGAAGCAGTGAATTTGCGCTGGAATTTGGAAACTATGAAGTAAATATTACAACACCAGATGATCACATGTTAGGTGCAACCGGCGTTCTGCAAAATGAATCAGAAGTTTATACAAAAACACAACAAAAAAGATTGGCTGAAGCCAAAAAATCTTTCCAAAACCCTGTTGTTATTCACAATCAAGATGAAGCCATTGAAGCTGAAAAAAATAAATCCAAAAAAACGAAGACTTGGAAATTTATTGCTGAAAATGTGCGGGATTACGCTTTTGCCACTTCCAGAAAATTTATATGGGACGGAATGGCAGTTGACATTAACGGAAGAACCGTGATGGCGTATTCCTATTATTCAAAAGAAGCAAATCCATTGTATGGAGACCATTCAACCAGGGCTGTAGCGCAAACTTTAAAAACCTATTCAAAACATACCATTGACTATCCTTATCACAAGGCAATCTCTGTTGATGGACAAATGGGAATGGAATATCCTCAAATTTGTTTTAATCCGGGAAGGCCAAATCCTGATGGTACCTATAGTGACCAAACAAAATATCGCATGATTGGGGTGACTATTCACGAAGTTGGACATAATTTTTTTCCTATGATTATAAATTCTGATGAACGTCAATGGACTTGGATGGACGAAGGTTTAAATTCATTTGTACAAATGCTGGCGCAAATGGATTATGAAAAAGATTATCCGCTTAGCAGAGGTTTGCCTAAAAATATTGTGGGATATATGAAAGGAGACCAGTCGAAATTAACGCCAATAATGACTCAGGGCGACCACCTTTTTGAATTTTCAAACAATGCTTATGCAAAACCTGCTGCTGGATTGTGGATGCTGCGACACACAATAATGGGACCTGAATTATTTGACCATGCGTTTAAAACTTATGCGCAACGTTGGGCTTTTAAACACCCTACGCCTGCCGATTTCTTTAGAACCATGGAAGATGCATCAGCCATGGATTTAGATTGGTTTTGGAGAGGTTGGTTTTTTACAACGGGCGCCAATGATATTGGCATCAAAGAAGTTAAAAAATATTATGTGACCGACAAGCCTACAAAACGTGCCGAAAATATGGCAAAAAGCTATGGCATTACCCTAGACAAACTGCCGCCGGCATTGTATTTGGTATCAGAAGACAGTCCGGAATTTAATAATGATTCAAAATCAAAAAAACCGGAAGATTATAATTTATTGAGTGATTATATCAATGAAAATTTTTCATCCGAAGAAAAAACAGCCTTGAAGTCGCCAAAATATTTTTACGAATTGGTTTTTGAAAAACCGGGCGATTTGGTGATGCCAATTATAGTTGAATTTGAATATGAAGACGGCACCAAAGAACGCAAACAATATCCGGCAGAAATTTGGAGATTAAATGATACCGAAGTCACTAAAGTTTTTCCATCAAGCAAAGCAATCACCAAAATCACCATTGATCCCGATGAGCTAACTGCGGATGTGAATTTAAACAACAACAGCTGGCCTAGAGACACGGAATCCAAATTTGAGAAATTCAAAAAAGAACAAATAAAGTCTTAATAAAATGAAAGCTGTCTAAAAGCAAAATTTCCTTCAGCCTGAACTTCATTCAAGTCCCCAAAGTGATTGATAATAAGCCAGATGAGATTCTGAAACAAGTTCAGAATGACGGATTCCAATACTTTTTTGACGGCTTTTTTTATTTAAAAATTTCTGTATTTCTTGGTGATCTCAAAAATATGTTCTAAAATTCGCTGTTCCTTTTCATCAAAATCCACTTCTCTCCTTTTCATCACCAATTTTGCGGTTTCATTTACTTTATCGAGTTGGTACGTTGAAAAACCTGCGGCTCCTCCCCAACTAAAAGAAGGAATGAAATTTCTGGGGAAATTGCTTCCGTAAATATTTGCGCTTACGCCAATCACAGTTCCTGTGTTAAACATTGTATTAATGGCGCATTTTGAATGGTCACCCATAATTAAACCACAAAATTGCAATCCGGTTTTTGCGAAATTTTCGGTTTCATAATTCCACAAGCGAACTTCGCCATAATTATTTTTTAAGTTTGAATTGTTTGTGTCCGCACCAATATTACACCATTCACCCAATACAGAATTTCCTAAAAAGCCATCATGCCCTTTGTTTGTATACCCCGATAAAATAGAATTTTTCACTTCTCCTCCAACCGTGCAAAACGGTCCAATGGTGGTTGCTCCATAAATTTTAGCGCCCATTTTTACCACAGAATGTTCGCCCAATGCAAAAGGTCCACGAATTAAACTGCCTTCCATCACCAATGCATCTTTACCAATATAAATTGGGCCATTGCTTGCGTTTAAAACAGCAAATAAAATTTCTGCACCTTCTTCAATAAAAATATTTTCTTTATTTATGTAACGAACGCCCTCAGGAATTGGCTGTGAAATTCTTCCTTCGGTAATTAATTCAAAATCAGCTTTTAAAGCCATTTCATTGAACAAAAATAAATCCCAAGTGTTTTTTATTTGTGTAACTTCCAGCTCAAATTCAATTTGTTCGTAGTTATCAAAATCGATGGTTTCTTGTGAATCGGAGGTAAAAAAAGCAATGACCTCTTCATCTTTGAAAATGGCCTGGTTTTCTTTTAATTCCATGATTATTTCCGCCAAGGAAAGTGTTGGCAAAAAAGAAGCGTTAATCATCACGTTTTGCTCCATTTCAACCATTGGAAATTTCTCTTCTAAATAGTCTTCTGTAAGTGTTGTAGTGGTAAAACCCAAATATGTTTCCCATTTTTCACGAATGGTAAGTATCCCTATTCTTAAATCGGCAACGGGTTTTGTGAAGGTTAATGGCAATAATGCATTGCGAACTGTACCATCAAATAAAATATAATTCATTGATTGATTATTTTACACAAATGTACAGTAAGTTTTTTCTTTCTCAAACGAAAAAAACAATGTGCTTTATACGATTTTGTTTTTTCTGAAATAGGTGTCAATGCTGTCTGCCGTATCAAAACATGCGCTAACCGTATTAATATCTGAGCAATAACGCGAGTCAATTGAATGATTTTTACATCCAATTGCATTTAAATCTACGGATGAGAAATTTTTGTCGATGATTATGCATTTATCGTACAGTGAAGCGATAGTTTCGTTTGGCTGAATCTCGATATTGTTTTTTGTTAAATATCCCTTTAAAAAGTTTTCAATGGCGAACTGAGCGTTCTTGCAAACTGAATAACTAACAATATCTTCGGCAGGTTTGAACAATTCCTCTTTTGCCGATTTCAATTTTTTTTCTGCTTCTTTAAAAAAAGCTTCTGATCTTGATTTCATTTTTTATTTTTTTATTTTATTATCCTAAAAAGAAAATTAATGATCCTGCTTATCCCTTCACTTATCATAAAAATGAAGCCGATGCAATAACAATTAAAGATATAAAAAAAGTGCCAAGTATTTTATGCTTGGCACTTTTAAATTAAATTAATTTATAAATTTCTGTAAAGTTCTAATCTTTCCCAATTAACATCTACTTGTTCTTGGGCTTTATCCAACAGTACTTTTGCCAATTCAGGATTTTCGTTTACAACTCTCGTAAAACGAGTTTCTGTATACATAAATTCGCTAACTGGTGCAGAAGGCGCTTTTGAATCCAATTTAAATTTCTTTCCTTTTTCTGCCAAAGGATTGAATCTAAATAATGGCCAGTAACCTGTTTCTACCGCTTTTTCTTGGTGAATTGCACCGTCTTTTAAATCGTAACCGTGCTCGCCACAATGAGAATAAGCAATAATTAATGATGGTCCAGGATACGCAGCTGCTTCTTCAATTGCTTTTAGCGTTTGGTTGTCTTTTGCGCCAATGGCAATTTGAGCTACATAAACATTTCCGTAAGAAACTGCTTGCAAGGCCAAACTTTTCTTAGAAGTTTTTTTCCCTGAAATCGCGAACTTGGCACTTGCTCCCATCGGAGTAGATTTAGATGCTTGACCGCCAGTATTCGAATAAACTTCCGTATCCATCACTAAAACATTAACGTTTTCACCTGATGAAAATACGTGGTCTAAACCGCCATATCCAATATCATAAGCCCAACCGTCGCCACCAAATATCCAAACTGCTTTTTTACGCAAGTATTCAGAAAGGTTTCTTAGTTTTTTAGCTTCATAAGTATCAATGGTTTCTAAAATTTCATTGAGTTCATCTATATGATTTATTTTTTGTTCTTTAAGCGTTTCGTTTTCTTCAGCATTATTTAATATGCTATTTACTAAGGCGCTGCCTATTTTACCTTCTAAAGATTTTAATAAATCAACTGCAATTTCTTGCTTTTTGGTCAATGCCAATTGCATACCCATACCAAATTCTGCATTGTCTTCAAACAAAGAGTTTGCCCAAGCTGGTCCACGACCTGCTTTGTTTGTTTTATAAGGCGTTGTTGGTAAATTACCGCCATAAATAGATGAACAGCCTGTTGCATTTGCAATTAAGATACTGTCTCCATATAATTGGGTGATTAATTTAATATAAGGTGTTTCACCACAACCCGAACAAGCGCCAGAGAATTCAAACAATGGCTCTAGGAACTGGGATCCTTTTACTGTAGATGTTACCAATTCTTTTCTGTCGTAATCCGGCAAATCAATAAAGAAATCCCAATTTACATTCTCTGCTTCTTTCACAGTGCGGTAATCCGTTAAGTTAATTGCAAAGGTGTTAGGTATTTCTTTGCTTTCGGCCGGACAAACAGCTACGCATAAATCGCAACCTGTACAATCTTCAGGTGAAACCTGCAATATGTAACTTTCCTTATCGCTATTAAAAGGTCTTCCTTTTGCAGGTACACTTTTTAGTGATTCAGGTGCATTTATCAATAAATCATTTGATACAACTTTGGCTCGAATGGCGGCGTGCGGACAAATAGCAACACATTTATTACATTGTGTACAAAGATCTGCATCATCCCAAACTGGCACAAAATCGGCAATCCCACGTTTTTCATACTGTGTTGTTCCTGTTGGAAAAGTTCCATCTACAGAAAAAGCACTCACAGGCAACGAATCACCTTTTCCGGCTAAAATAGTTCCTAAAATTTCTTTTACAAAATCATCAGCGTTATTTGTCATCATTGGTTTTAAACCGTCATTATTTGTGGTATGACGAGGATATTCAACTTTTTGAAGATTTTCTAAGGACTTGTCAACTGCGTTAAAATTCATTTGTACGACACCTTCTCCTTTATGAGAATATGATTTTACAATAGCATCTTTAATTTTCTTGATAGCTTCATCTTTAGGAAGCACGCCAGATATGGCAAAGAAACAGGTTTGTAAAATAGTATTTGTACGTTTACCAAGATCTGCCTCTTGAGCAACTTTTGTAGCATCAATTACATAAAATTCAATATCATTGTCAATAATTCTGCGTTGCAAAACACTTGGCAACTCGGTCCAAATTTTATATTTTGAAAATGGTGTGTTTAATAAAAATGTACCTCCTTCTTTAATATGTTCTAAAACATCATATTTATTGATAAAGCTAGTTTCATGACAAGCAATAAAATTTGCCTTATTGATTAAATAAGTGGAGTAAATTGGCTCTGGCCCAAAACGCAAATGCGAAACTGTTTGGGCGCCAGCTTTTTTAGAGTCGTACACAAAATATCCTTGTACATAATTGTCGGTAGTTTCACCAATAATTTTAATGGAGTTTTTATTAGCCCCAACAGTACCATCCGATCCCAAACCATAGAACATACAATTAAATGTTGATTTTTTGGTTTTAAAATTTGGATCATAACTTAAGCTTGTATTGGTTACATCATCATTGATACCAATAGTAAAATGGTTTTTTGGTGAATTTTTATCTAATTCATCATAAATTCCTTTAACCATGGCCGGCGTAAATTCTTTTGAAGAAAGTCCGTAACGTCCGCCAATGATTGTAGGCATCGATTCACCCATTTCAACAAATGCGGTTACTACGTCTAAATATAAAGGTTCACCAATACTTCCTGGTTCTTTTGTTCTGTCTAAAACGGCAATTTTTTTAGCTGTTTTAGGAATATTTTCGATAAAATCGTATACGGAGAACGGACGGTATAAACGAACGATTAAAGCACCAACTTTTTCACCTTTTTCAACCAAAGTATCAATGGTTTCTCTAATTGGTCCGTCACCTGAACCCATCACTATAATTACTTTTTCAGCCTCTGGATGACCAATATAGTAGAACAAACTGTATCTTCTGCCAGTATGTTTATAGAATTCGTCCATTGTTTTTTGAACAATTCCTGGAACATTTTGGTAGAAAGTGTTTGCAGCTTCACGTGCCTGAAAGAAAACATCAGGATTTTGGGCTGTTCCTCTTATTACTGGATTGTCTGGATCTAAAGAATTTTTTCTGTGTTTCATTACTTCCTCTTCCGGCATCATTGCTTTAATAACATCATCAGGAATTCCATTAATCTTGGCAATTTCATGAGAAGTTCTAAATCCGTCGAAAATATTTAAGAAAGGAACCCTGCTTTTTAAGGCTGAAACTTGTGATATTAAAGCAAAATCGTGTGCTTCCTGAACAGAACCCGCAAACAACATAGAAAATCCAGTTGCACGAGTTGCCATAACATCTGAATGGTCCCCAAAAATTGATAAAGCGTGTGTTGCAAGCGTTCTTGCGGCCACATGGATTACTGCTGGCAATAATTCACCGGCAATTTTATACATATTAGGAATCATCAGCAACAATCCTTGTGATGCAGTAAATGTTGTTGTTAATGCGCCTCCCTGAAGTGAGCCGTGAACTGCTCCTGCAGCACCGCCTTCACTTTGCATTTCAACAATTCTAGGAATGTTGCCCCAAATATTCGTTTGGCCTTTTGAACTGTACACCTCTGCATGTTCACCCATAGGTGACGATGGCGTGATTGGGTAAATTGCACAAACCTCGTTCGTTTTGTGGGCAATGATCGCTACTGCTTCATTGGCATCACAAATTAGTTTTACACTTTCTTGTTTCATTTTATTTTATATTTACGCTGAAAATATTTATGGAATAAAGTTTTTTTGTATTCCTTTATGCTATAAATCATTTAATTATTATTCTAAATTTATGTTGTAAAACTATGGTAATAAAGTATTATTTATAATGACATATATCAGCAAATTAAGTGATAAAATTATTTGGAATCAATTCAAATACAAATTATAACATGTTGTTTTTAAATGTGTTAAAAATATATTTTTTTAACGAAAATTGAAGTGCGCTATATTTGTAACACTTTAAAATCGAAAATTTCTTCCGATTTGGAGATCATAAATTCTATAATTTATCGAATTGACTATTTTTATACAGATTTATGGGAAAATGAAAATAAATGAATCGCTAAATCTATGATTACGTAAATAGCGCTGATTTTTAATGCATAAAATTAACTTTCAGCCTATAAATTAGGACGTCAAAACATGCAAAAGAGCAACAAAAAAATTTGGCAAACATTAGGGAAAGAAACTGCCTTTCACAGCATTTAAATAGCGTTCTCGGGCAAATTTATGTTCCACTATTTCAGTAATATAGGAATTGGTAAAATTGGGAATCCACTTTTTGATGTATTTAAAATCTGGATCAAATTTTTGTTGTTGTGTTGTAGGATTGAATACCCTGAAATATGGCGCCGAATCGCAACCTGTTCCTGCCACCCATTGCCAATTTCCGTTATTTGAAGACAATTCAAAATCGAGCAATGTTGATGCGAAATAAGCTTCGCCCCAACGCCAATCGATTAACAAGTGTTTGCACAAAAAACTTGCCGTAATCATTCTTACGCGATTGTGCATAGTTCCGGTTTTATTTAATTGCCGCATTCCGGCATCAACAATTGGGTAGCCTGTTTTGCCTTCACACCACAATTTAAATTCAGCTTCATTGTTTCTCCAGGGAATAAAATTGTATTTCGATTTAAAGTTTTCATTTACCACTTTCGGATAATGAAAAAGGATCTGCATAAAAAATTCACGCCAAATTAATTCGCTCATGTAAATTTGATTGGTTTTATTGGCATAATCAGCCAATTTACGAATACTTATGGTCCCAAAACGCAAAAACACCGAAGCGTTAGACGTTTCAACGGAAGGAATATCTCTTATATCTTGGTATTTTTTGATGCATTCAGCATTGGAAGGCAATACTTTGATCGCGCTTTCCACAAAACCAATGCTCTTTAATGATGGAAATGCAAAACTTGATTTAAAGAAATGATCTTTTAAAGTTTCTGATTTGTATTCAACCGATGAATTGGCATGGTATTTTTCGAGCCATTTATTTTTATAGGGCATGTAAACACTATATGGCAAACCATCTGCTTTTACAATTTCCGCTTCTTCAAAAATAACCTGATCTTTAAATGTAAAACATTCAACATTGTTTTCGCGGCAAATCAGTTTTATTTTTTCGTCCCGTTCTTTTGCGTAAGGCTCATAATCTTTATTGAAAAATACATTTTTTACATTAAATTCTGTAAAAATAGTCGCCCAAATTTCAGCCGGATTTCCCTTTTTAACATACAGCGAAGCATCAAATTTCGCCAATTCATTATTGATATTTGCTAAAGTTTCATAAATAAAATTTACCCTAGGATCATTTGTTGGCAATTCATTTAAAATAGCTTCATCAAAAATAAAAATTGGAAGTACCTTATAATTTGAATTTAAAGCCTGAAATAAGGCACAATTGTCTTCCAATCGTAAATCGCGGCGAAACCAAAAAACAGAAAATTCCTCTTTAATCATTTTACAATAACCGTTTTTTTATTAAATTTCTTTTTGAAAAATTCTATCAAAAGAATGCTCGGATACAACATATTAAAAGCATAAACTGCATCTTCAACAGGAATGGTAAACAATCGAATGTTTAAATTTTCATCATTATTATACCAAACAACTTCATTTTCAATAAAACTGCCGGTTAAAATGCCGTTCACCAAAAAAAATGGAAAGAGTATGATGAGAAAAGTGATAAAAAATTGTGATAATACAGGGGTCTTTTTCCATAGCGAAAACAACATCAGTAAAATAAAAACAATGAAAGTTACGGTTGTATATTTTTTTGGATACGCATAAAACAAGACACCAATTGCAATTAACAATAAAACAATGCTGATATATTTGGTTAATTTATCGGACAATTTTGTGTTTTCAAAAAAATATAAAAATGCGTAATGGGTAAAAATACTTGCGTAAGGTATGCAGATAAAAAATAAAATTTCCTCAATGGGCAAGCCCGCCAAATTTAATCCGATATGATAATCAGGATTGAATCCCCAAACACCAATACGGGTAAAAATGATGTCCCAAACAATGAAAAAAATGCCGACGATGGAAATAGAGAGAAAAACAGATTTCCATAAACGTATAAAATGCATTCTTTTCTCAAAACTATATGCAAAAGGAACAATAAAGGAAGCTATATTTAAAATTAAATAAAGACTCATTATATTTTGAAGTATTTAAAAGGCACAAATAACATTCCAAAACACTCGCCTTCTTCCTTTCCCAAATGTTTGTGATGCACTTTATGCGCTTTTCTTAATCCAACCAAATAATTGTTATTTGTTTTATTAAACCATTTAAAACGCTTGTGAATTAACACATCGTGCACCAAAAAATAAGCCAAGCCATAAAACAAAATGCCCAAACCGATAAAAAATCGATAGTTTAAGCCGCCTTCCAAACCTAAGTAGAATAATACAATACTTGGGATGGCAAAAATGACAAAAAATACATCATTTCGTTCAAACCAATTTTGGTATCTGGGCTGATGATGATCTTCGTGGAAATACCACAAAAATCCGTGCATCACAAATTTATGCGTTAACCAAGTCACACATTCCATCAATAAAAACGTAACAATTGTAATGAGTAAGAACATCATATTTTAGTAGACAATAATTTAATTTGAGTTGTTTGATTTTTAGTGATATTTTTAACCAACAACATATTTTTTAATATTTTTTGCTTAAAATCCTTAGTTAAATCGCTTTTTTCCATTCCTTTAATAATTGTCGAAAAATCTTCTTCAATATTGTTGTGATAGATCAAAAAATCTGGCAATTCATTTTGAAACACAAAACGCAAATACCTTATTTCAACATTTTCTTTGTTTTCCTGAATTAATTTATCTAAAGCAGCTTTTCCTTTTTTGAAATAATTGTATTTTGACAATGGAAATTTCACATATTTGGCTTTCATAAAAAGCATGGCCGCATAATATGCTTTCGACGCTGGATCTTTTTCCTTTTCCAGCAATTTCATATGAAATTCAGCTTCTTCCATTGAATTAATATTAGGAAACTGATTTCTCACATCGCTTAAAACCGATGCCGACAATGAATTCATCATTAAAAAGAAAAGTAATAACTTCATTTTATAAAATTACATCAAATTTAATTTAAATACGACAAAAGACCTCGCTAGCAAACTAATTTTAACCGGATTTGAAATTCTGATTCGTGTATTCATTATTTTTTCGGAAGGCGTACTTTTCAACTTTTTCAACAAACCTTTATAATAAATATAGGCCGTATAAACGCCAAACTTTGCTTCCATAGGCAATAATTTAATGCCTTTATACGCTTCTTCAAAATCGTGCTCTATTTCTTCAATGATTTGGTTTTTTGAATTTAAATCTAAACGATGCAAATTTATTCCCGGAAAATATGATCGGTTCAATACTTCCATATCATCTTTTAAATCGCGCAAGAAATTCACTTTTTGAAAGGCCGAACCCAAACTCATCGCATAACTTTTTAGGCTTTCATATTTTACATTATCGCCATCAACAAAAACTTTCAAGCACATCAAGCCAACAACATCGGCCGATCCATAAATGTATTCGTTGTATTCTTCAGCAGTATGGTATTCTTCTTTATTTAAATCAAGTTTCATGCTTTTTAAAAATGCCTGAATCAATTCATCATCGATATTGTATTTTTTTACCGTTAACTGAAAACAGTTTAAAATCGGATTTAAACTAATCCCGGAATTATATGCTTTATAATAATCGCGTTCAAACTCATTTATCAACTCATTTTTTTCGAAATCGTGAAAGGAATCCACAATTTCATCAGCAAACCTCACAAAAGCATAAATGCCAAAAATTGCTTCTCTAATTTTTGGAGCCAACATTTTAACGGCCAATGAAAAGGAGGTACTGTATTCTTTTGTAACTATTTTGCTGCACAAAAATGAAGTGTCGTCAAAAAGTTGTTTCATTAAATATATTTTTTTAGTTATTAGTTTTGTAATCATTGTTGTCCGGTAAAAATTCATTGCAATTTAACAATCCCAATCTTAATCGGCCTTAACAAACAGGTCGCCCCGATGGGGCTTGTTTTTTTGAAAATCTATTTTCTACAGACAGTTCGTCCCTCTGGGACTAAAAAAG